>NZ_VOZD01000040.1:0-19606 GCF_013419915.1 Acinetobacter sp. YH12043 | reverse complement strand
TTAATGGAAAAATCTAAAAGGTATGTTTTACCGAAAAAAAGAAGTAGAAACTACCCACGAGTTGTGAAAGGGAAACCACAGAAATACCCAAAAAAATGCCAGTCAATCTCTTAACTGACTGGCATTATCCATCTGGAGGCTTTTTTCATGCTGCAATTATTTTCTAACTCGGCGATATCCTGCCAGACCTAATAATCCGAACAATCCCCAAATTCCAAATGAACCACCACCACTTGATGATGTATTGGTATTTTTAGCCGTATTTTTTAAGTTAATTCTAGCTGTATCTGACATCAACTCATCTGCATCAAAAACATGATACTGCATATCATAATCTGACTGACTAAAAGTATTTTTCACACTAAAGGTTAATTTTCCACCATAGCAGGTTTCACCTGCAAAATTTCCTGGGCATGGTCCTTCTCGCTCTGCGGAAAGGTTTACTCCGGCAGGAAGCTTGACAATGCGAATTGGAATCTCACGACCATCTTTATCACGATAGAAAGCAGCCTTGCCATTCATCCGTGGACCATCACCATCATCGCTGTCATTCTCTAATGGATTCACAGTTACGGTCAGATTGTTCTCTGCGCTAATTCTATATTCATCATTTTTTACAATCGGTTTAATATTTACAAATGCGCCCTGCAAAATACCTGTACTGCTGGCACCTGTCTGCTTGTCTTTAATTGTATAACGGCAATACTCCGTATCCGAGAGACTGGTTACTTTGCCATCAGTACGATACATCATGATACGGTTTAAGTCAGGCTTCCATTCACATTTTAAATTTGGGTCATTCGGCGCACCTTGAACAATTAATGAACTGCCTGATCCAGATAAAGACCCTACACCTAAAGATTGCACTGTAATTTCATAATTTTGTGAATTTAATGCTTTAGCTTGTACTTGAGTATTATTTAAAGTTTCTTGAGGCATGACCAAACTAAATGGATTAACGTATATGGCACGATATTTCTGGTATTGCTTGGTATATTTTAAAAGATCCTCATATTCTTTTAGCTCTTCCTTTAAGCCCTGTATTTCCTCAGGTTTTGTATTCTTATCGGCCAGAATAGAATTAATATCATCAATATTTTCCTGATAATAATCCAGCAACTCTGTTAAAGAACTATTTTTTAGGCCAGAAATATCTGCTGCAGTTAAGCGCCGGATTTCTACCGACCCAATTTCACAGGAATTTTTTGCGTCCGGATTAAATAACAATGTTACCTTAGTCAACCGCTCAATTCCACGCTGATCAGTTTCTTCACAACTTTCTGTACCGATATTGACCAGATCCGTATTCGATTGTCGATCAATAGGATAATACATCCCTAAATAACGGTTATTTACAGAAGGTTCGATATAAGGAGTTAACAGATCTGTGATCTGATTACTGGATACATCAATATTCGTTGAAACACTGTTTTCTGCCAGTTCAGGTAATATACAGCGTGAGGAACCACTTGTATGAATCGCATTATAAGCAGTAAATAAATCTACATCCTGTTCTTTACTTGGATTCCCACCATTCAAGGCATATTCACAAGACAATCCCTGATTAAATGCTAATACATTATAAGCCAGACTCGAATTACCAGTATTGTCATAAAAGATGGTTGAGCGAGCAGTATTTTCGACAATCGTGTTATTAATAGCACTAAAAGTGAAGAAAGAACTTAATGGACGGCTGATTTCATTGGCCATTCGGAAAATATGACCTGTAGTACTGGTCGTATTTTTTGCAATCGTAGAGTTACTAATATCAGCTTTGGCATAACCACAGAAGTCCAGAATACTGGCCGTATCAGTAGAACCATTTTTGACAATGCTGCTTGCGCTAATTTCTAGCTTGGTCTCTGTACTGCCCAAATTCCCCACACAATCCATGGCCAAGACACTGCCATATGTAGCTGCTTTATTCTGATGAATTAAGGAATCCTGAATCTTGATAATTTTTTCATTATTCATCGCCACTGCATAAATTGCTCCCCCTTCTGCAGCCGCTCGTGAATTTACAATTTCACTATTCACGAGGCTTAGAGGACCGGCGACATAAAATGTTCCACCATTACCTTTATCCAGACTGGTTTTTGCAGCATAACCATCTTTCAGGATGACACCATTTACCACCATGCTGGCTTGGCTAGCGACCGTATTAAATAAGCGGGTTTTCCCTTGGCCTGAAATGGTGGTTGTTAAAGCCTCACGTGTTGGATATAAAAAGGTAATAGGACTTCTTTGAGTATAATTGAAGGGTGATTTTCCCAAAATATTGACATGGGATTCAACAATAATTTCACTATTGAGCTTGTATTCCCCAGCTTCGAGTTGGATGACATCTGGAGCGGAACCGTCATTACGCAATGTACGGCCAACATTACATCCTCCATAGGATTTATCCAGCTTGGCTGTCTTAATGGCTTCACGCAAGGAACAGGCACTGGTATTTTCCCCATCCTCGTCAGCAAATGTAGTGACATATATGGTTTTATCTTCGGCTGCCATTAAACTCATGGCAGATAAAATCATGGCTGCAAGCAGTCCTTTTTTATAATTTTTCATGATTTTTCCTTAATCTTTTAATCTGCGACGTAGGCCGATCAATCCTATCAAGCCCATTAAGCCAGCGATCCCCCATGCCCCACCAGAGGTCTTCACAGACTTGTCTTTCATTTCATTTTTAGGTTCCTGTACAATCTGGGTACTTAAAACCAGATAAGGTTTGGACTTATTAAATCGTGTAGATGAAGTAACTACCTGAATTTCAAAAATGTCAGCACCATGCCATTGTGAATCTGGGGTATAAACAACATTCCCATCAATATCAATGACTGTTTTGCCCTTGGAAACAGTTTTGGTTTGGATAACCTGTAAGCAGCCATCTTGCCAAGGCTCACCCTTTGGATTCTCTCCAATAATGTTATTGCATTGCTCTTTAGGAATTAAATCACTATCTCCTAAAGCAGATTCAATTGAAAACTTTGCAGTCTCTCCTTTTAGAAGATCCTGTCCAACCAGACTGGTAGATGTTGGAACTGTAATTTCAATCGCACCACGGTCACAAAATAAGTTATCTAGTAAACGGTCTACACCGCGTTGGTCTGACGCCTCACAGCTGACTGAAGGATTGCTGCTATTGTAGCTAGTCCCTCTATTTACAATCGGTGAATCACTAACCTGATTATAATTCAACAGGATACGAGGACGTAGATAGCCCAAGAACTGATCTTTAGGAACGCTATAAGGACATAGAATAGCATCGCTATTTTGTTTTAAATTTAGACAGGCACCTTCACTTTGATCTGAAGCCTCTGCAAACAAGCGAGTACCTGTCCAGATCTGGTTTGGATACGCAGCATCACCTGTACCACAAGATGCTGTTACCAGGTTATTGTGAATCGTACTTTTATCCGTAGTTTCAATCTGACAATCCTGCGTACCATTTCTTAAAATAATACTGTTCGCCACATAGGCTTTACCATTCGGGGCACTAATACGTAGTGCTGTACCTGTATTGTCCACTATTGTCAGGTTATTGATTCCCACTCCATCAATCACATTGATCAGTGCTCCCTTATTTTTTAACAGGGTACTGCTTAGGACTTCAGCATTAATGGATTGAATATCGGCAGGATTATCGACTTGGCCCGCTGTATAAATATTGGTAGCATTATTATTCAGCGTCTGGTTATTCTTTAAAACGCTTTGATAAACCAGAAAGTATGGAAGCTGGCTATAGAGTATGCCACCCTGTTGCGCCTGATTATTTTCAATCAGGCTGGTTTTTATTTCGGCAAAAGCAATCAGATTCTGGCCAAATTTCCCCACATTATAAATGGCACCACCTTGACTCGCAGCCCCCTTGTATAAGCGGCTGTAATCAATCACCAATTTACCTTTATTATGAATTAGGCCACCTTGTTCGGCACAGCTGCTTTTACCGCAACCTTCAAGGTCGAGTTCTTTTAAATTGACTTGAATCAGCTCTTCATCATTGCTAATACGGAAGAGATTATCTGTCCCTTTCATTTGAATATGAGCGTTATATAACCCCATTACCTTATCGGTACTACTAAATTCACCATCTACTTCTGCGATAGATTTAATCGTTACTGATTTCTTGATCGGGATATGCTTATTCAGTACATAGGTCGTTTTTTCTTTTAAGATAATGGTGCCAATAGCATTTTCGCCACCACAGCCCATATAACCTTCTTTAACCAGGCCACGATTCACATATTCAACAGCTTCTCGAAGTGAACATTCCTTGTCATCTTTTTCAATATCTTCTGTGGTAGTTACAATAATTTCTGCACTATATGCCTGCCCCGCCATACATAGCAAAGCCATGCCTATGCTCTTCTTGAGCATACCCTTCTCCTTAATTTTTTATTTCTTTCTTTTTCTTCTAAAGTTGCATCTTCCTTGCAACAGCGAATTATTTTGCCTTACTTTCGCATAGACTGAGTAATTACTCAAGATGTTTTATAATTTAACGATATTCATCAATTAATGCATAAATCTGCCGCAGGTTAGCATTGCTGACCTTCAGCTTTTCGCCTTTAAGTAATTGAATAATCTGTTCTAATGTTTGTAGAAGCACAGAAGTTTGATGTGGTCCGTGATTTAGCAAATAATCAAAAATCTGTGGATCAAGATGAATACCGCGTCGGTCCAATACCGAGGATACCAAGGTAAATCGGTCCGCATAAAGACTGCCATTTGGGACACGGACACTGACTGCCTGCGTGAGTCGGGACTGCAAATCGGGCAATTCAAGCTTTAACTCAATGGGTGCAAAACGGGAAGAAAATACCAGCTGACCACCGCCTTCATCATTATAATTAATCAAGTGAAAAACGGCGCGTTGCCAGTGTGGAACCCCACTAATGGCTTCAATATCATCCAGTGCGATCAGGTCAAACCGGTCCAGCGAAGTAATGGCTTCAGTAGGCGCATCCAGAAGCTCCAGCAAAGACACCTGTATAGCAGTCTTACCGATTTCCAGATAAGAATCACAAATGGCAGAGAGTAAGTGACTTTTCCCTGTTCCAGCTCCGCCATACACATAAAAGCGGCTGATTAGGCCTGCATGCAGCTGTCGGACTGCGTCAATTACATGACCCCATCCCGGGCCCGAAAAATCACTAATTCGAGCATCGAGTTGAGGTTCTATATCTAGCTGCAATTGACGCATATGATTCTGATGGCCTTATGAGTCTTTATGAAGAGGTACATCCATCTTACTTGATTTCTTTCCCTCTTGCAGTGGTTTTGCTTCTGACTTTTTCATTTCAATATCAACATCTAAGTCTGAAGTTTCTACGCTTATGGAACCTGTAGCCGGATCATTCATGACGACTGCCTGATTTCCATAAAAGTGTGTATGTTCGTAATATTCACGTGCATGTCGCAATAGAACCACAATGACGGCTGCAACCGGCAATGCAATTAGCATTCCCATGAAACCCGCCAGTTGAGCACCCGCCAGTACCGCAAATACAACTGCTACTGGTGATAAGCCAATTTTATCGCCAAGCAGGAATGGTTGCAGTACATAACCTTCTACCGCCTGACCGACCATAAAGACCACACCAACCAGAACCAGTTGCCACCAGTCAATCCCAAACTGCAGGAAAGTTGCAATCACAGCCGCAATAATACCGACAGCAAAGCCCAGATAAGGAATAATACTGGCCAGGCCTGCCACCATACCGATAATCAAACCGACTTCAAGACCAATCAGTTGTAAGCCCACTGCATAAACAATTCCCAGCAGAATCATCACCAGAAACTGTCCTTTGACAAAGGCGCCCAGCACACTGTGGCATTCACCTACAATTCTTAAGGTGCTTTCTTCATAAGGGCGTGGAATCAGGCGACGCAAGCTTTCCAGCATACGATCCCAATCCAGCAGGAAATAGAATGCAATAATTGGAATCAGGACAATCGTACCGCCAATCTGCAAGAAGTTAATTCCAGATTGTGCAAGGCGTAGCAGGAAGGCCTGAATACTGTCAGCACTATAATTGGTTTGCACATAGTCCATGACCACATCAGAAATCTGTGTGGTATCAATTTCCATTTCAACGACATTGAAGGTATTCGACAACCATGGCAAAAAGGTTGAATTAATCCAGCCAATGACCGCAGGTATATTGTCACGCGCATAAATCAGCTGCTGCCAGATCAACGGCACCAGATACCAGATCGCCAGGATCATAACGATCCCGATTCCAGTAAAAACGATACTAATAGAGAGCCAACGCGGCAGACCGATATCGTGCAGTTTATCTACCAGCGGGCTGAACAGATAAGCCATTAAAAACGCTGCAACAAATGGAATTACAACGGGTTTTAGTAAATATAGAATCCACAACAACAAAGCTATCCCAGCTAGGATAAACACGCGACGCAATGTGCGATCTACCATAAAGTTTCGCCTTCTCTCTATTAATCGTTATAAAAAGTAAAATATTTTAATAAAGATAGCATTTTAGGGCATAAATACCATAAGAGTTTTGCATATTCAGGTTATAATCCCCCGCGCGAATGCGGAGACTTCATTATGAGCAACTCAACTTCTACCCCAAACACTGGTTTAAGCTACAAAGATGCAGGTGTCGATATTGAAGCGGGAGACGCGTTAGTCGACCGAATCAAGTCCGTCGCTAAGCGTACTAAACGTCCTGAAGTAATGGGCGGATTAGGCGGTTTCGGCGCCCTTTGTAAGATCCCTAAAGGTTATGAAGAACCTGTTCTCGTATCAGGCACAGATGGTGTTGGTACAAAATTACGTCTGGCACTGAATTTGAACCGTCATGACACCATTGGTCAAGATCTGGTTGCAATGTGTGTGAACGACCTTCTCGTTTGTGGTGCTGAACCACTCTTCTTCTTGGACTATTATGCGACTGGTCACCTAAATGTGGACGTGGCTGCAAATGTTGTAACAGGAATCGGTGCTGGCTGTGAACTTGCAGGCTGTGCACTGGTTGGTGGTGAAACTGCTGAAATGCCAGGCATGTACGAAGGTGAAGATTACGATCTTGCAGGCTTCTGTGTCGGTGTAGTTGAGCAAAGCAAAATTATTGATGGCTCTAAAGTAAAAGCGGGTGATGTACTCATTGGTGTTGCATCTTCTGGTGCACACTCAAACGGTTATTCGTTGCTTCGTAAAATTCTTGAAGTTAAAAATGTTGACCTGAATCAAATCGTTGATGGTCGTCCACTTGCAGATGTTGCAATGGAACCAACACGCATTTATGTGAAATCTATTCTTGAACTGCTAAAACAGGTTGATGTACATGCGATGGCACACATCACGGGTGGCGGTTTACCAGGCAACCTGCCTCGCGTATTACCAAACGGTGCTCAAGCAGTCGTAGATGAATCTTCTTGGGAATGGCCTGAGCTGTTCAAACTTCTTCAACGTGAAGGTGGTGTAGAGCAGTTTGAAATGTATCGTACCTTTAACTGTGGCGTAGGTATGGTTCTTGTTGTTGATGCAGCAGAAGCAGACAAAACTGTTGAGCTACTCAACGGTTTGGGCGAGAAAGCATGGACCATGGGTCATATTGCAGATAATGCCGAGTCTGTAGAAGGCGCTGACGAAAAAATCCGTGTGATCTTCGCGTAATTTCGCATGATTAAAATTGCTGTACTTGTTTCAGGCAGTGGATCGAACCTGCAAGCCCTGATTGATGCCAATCTGTCAGGAGAAATTGTCGGGGTGCTTTCCAACAAGCCTGAAGCATTTGCTTTAGAGCGCGCTCATAAAGCAGGAATTCCGACTGCAGTCATTGAACATAAGCAGTATCCAAGCCGGGAAGCTTTTGATGATGTCATGCATCAGCAGCTTCTGGACTGGGATGTTGATCTAGTGGTACTTGCGGGCTTTATGCGAATTTTAAGTGAAAAATTTGTGAAAGCCTGGGAAGGGAAAATGCTGAATATTCACCCTTCTCTTTTGCCACATTACAAAGGCATGCATACCCATCAGCGTGTCCTGAATACTGGTGATGTTCTGCATGGTTGTACAGTGCATTATGTCACTCCTGAACTGGATGCCGGCCAAGCCTTAGCACAGGGTGTGTTAAAAGTATCGCATCAAGATACGGCTCACACTTTAGCTCAGCGGGTACATGTACTGGAACATCTGATTTACCCACAAGTGGTAGAATGGATTTGTAATGGGACAATTCAGCATACTGAACAAGGTGTGTTGTACCGTAATGCAAAAATGCAGGAACCTGTTCAATTCTGCAAATTCTAAAAGTCCAAATATAAAAAAACGCATCCTCGGATGCGTTTTTTTATTTCTTTAGATGAGATGAACTTTAAGCAGACTGTTGCTGAATCAGTTGTTTGACCAGACTCGCTACTTGCTCAGGCTGCTCCAATGGGAACATATGCCCACCATCTACCACTGTAAATGGAATGCCAAATTTCTTTTGCACTTGCTGCGGAAATCTGCGCGCCAAAAATGGACCTTTCTTGGCAACCACCAGGTGTACTGGTACTTTTGGTTTTGACTGAGGTAGCCACCATAGCGATGGATTGGTTCTAAAGATATTCACTTCATCCATTTTAGGAATAGTGAGTTCAACTCCACCTCGAACCGGATCATCCTTTAAAGCATAGTCAATATAAGCCTGGAAGCAATCTGCATCAAAATCCTGATAAAAGCCTTTTGGACGTAACAGTTCAGCTGCCTGTTCCCGAGACTCCCAATGATCACGACGGCGTTTCGACAAACCTGCAGGTGACATCTGGTCCAGTGCTTTTAAGCGAAAAGTTTTTGCAATATGCAATGCAAAGGCTTCTTTGCCCATGATCATCGGCGGATCAAGCATAATCATTTGCGAAAAAAGTTCTGGACGCTGTAAGGAGGCCTGAAAGCTCAGGACTGAACCTAATGAATGCCCCAAACCAATCACTGAACGTCCATGAGACTGACGTACAATACTGTCAATCACCTGTTGAGTCAGACTTTTCCAGTGATTATCAATCGGATAACGCTTATCAGGTCCTAATAGCGGCACATAGATAATATCGTAATCATCTTGCAGTCCTTCAAACAGCTTTTGATAGACTTTAGATGGCACGCCATTGGCGTGCGCAAAATGAATCAAGGGTTTCATTGTAATGTCGTTTTATTTTCTGACTGAAGTTTCTGTGCCACTGAAGTTGCAATTCCTTCACCAATCGATGAACCCATACGACCCAGTACTGACTCAAATGGACTATATTCAATAGTGTAATTCAGTGCTTTTTCAGTTTTTAGTTCACGCTTCAAAGTATTTAAACTGCCAATACGGTCTGCAATACCCAATTTCACCGCTTGTTCACCGGTCCAGAACAGACCTGAGAAAATAGCCGGATCAGTCGATTTTAATTTAGCCCCACGCCCCTGCTTTACAGCATTAATAAAGTGACCATGCACATTATCCAGCACACCTTGTACATGCGCTTTTTGCGCAGGATCAACCGGCTGTGTCATGGACAGCAAAGCTTTATTTTCACCTGAAGTCATGGTGCGGTCTTCAACTCCAAGTTTTTGCAGCAGGTTATTCACACCATAGTTCGGCATGATCACACCAATTGAACCGACCAGACTCGATGGATTGACAATGATTTCATCTGCAGCGGATGCAATATAGTAAGCACCAGAAGCTCCGGTATCACCAATCACGGCATAGAGTTTTTTCTCAGGATGCTGTTTTTTCAGATACTGGATTTCCTGCCAGATTTCATCTGACTGGACTGGTGAACCACCCGGTGAATTAATATTTAAAACAACAGCCTTACTTTGCTTGTTTTCAAAGGCTTTTTTGAGTGATTTGATGGTATTGCTACTATTTACGCTTTGCTTGTCTGCGGCAATCGTACCAATAATATCAACCACAGCAATGTGTGCACCTGCGCCTGCACTTGGATCAGAAGCACTCATGCTACAGCCTTTACCCAGCGCAAGAATGACAACCAGCAGATAAGCGAAGGTCAGAAATTTAAAGAAGATCCCCCAGCGACGTGCCCGTCGTTGCTCTTCTACTGAAGCTAAAACCGCTTTTTCCAGCAGTTTCCATTCTGGGCCAGTCGGTTGAACTGGTTGTTGCGTATTTTGTATTTGATTTTCAGGTTTTGGTGGCCAATCGGACATAAATAATCCAATAAATTAATTTATATTGAACCCATTATATACACCGAAAAGGGTAATTCTGTCTAAAGAAACCGTTTTCGCCTATAATAAGTGCTATTCTTTTTTATTTTATCAATATTACAACTCAATGACTGAACGCAGCTCAAAGAATTCAGCTTACGGTTTACTCAAATATATTAGCCGCCAACCGCTTTCAGTTTCCCGATGGATTGCGCGTATTCTTGCCTTAATCGTTAATATTTTTAAAGTTTCTAAAACTTCTGATGTAATTCGCCTGAACCTTGAGATCAGTTTGTCTGAACTGTCGACACAGGAAAGAGAACGGATTACCCGTGCCGCGATTCGCAATGAACTGATGTCTTATTTCGAATTTTTCAGTATTTGGGGTTCGAGTAATCAGAAAAATATTGAGAGAGTGCATAAGGTTATAGGCGAAGATTTACTGCATGATGCCTTGGCACAAAATAAAGGTCTGGTACTAATTGTGCCGCACTTTGGCACTTGGGAAATCATGAATGCCTATGTTGCGCAATTCACTTCAATGACCATCATGTATAAGCCTGTAAAAAATCAGGCAGCGGATCAGTTTGTACGTGCAGCTCGTAGTCGCGAACAGGCCAATCTGGTGCCGACAGATGAGTCTGGTGTACGACAGATTTTCAAAGCCTTGAAGCAAGGTGGCACCACTGTCATTCTGCCGGATCATACACCCAACGTTGGCGGTGAATATATTCCTTACTTTGGTGTTCCTCTAGCTACCAGCAATCTGAGTGCCAAGCTGATCCAGAAAACTAAAGCTCGTGCCCTGTTCCTTTATGCCCTGCGTAATGAGGATGCTGGCTTTGATATTCATATCGAGGCCATAGATGAAAAAATTTATCAGGGAAATGCTAATCAAGGTACAGGCATCATCATCAACACGATTGAAAACCTGATTCAGCGTCATCCTGAACATTATCACTGGAGCTATAAACGCTTTAGAGCTCACGAAGATCTGGGAAATATTTATAAGCTTGATCATAACCAAGCTTTGTCCAAAGTGAACCAGTTAAGAACTTCTAATCTGGCTGCTGTTGAACCATCTCTAGAATCAGTCAGTTAGATTTTGTTTTTGTAACCATTTCCAGCGACTTCTTTCAGTTTCTAGAATGATTTGAGTTCCTTGCTGATGAAAATGCAGGCTGCCATGCTCTGCTGTAGTCAATAGGGGAATATCAAATTCTTTGAGACGCTGTTGAGTCAACTGACTTGGATGCCCGTAACGATTAAATTTTCCAGCAGACGCAATCGCCAGTTTAGGACGATAGTGCTGCAAGAATTGATAAGCTGAACTGTGCTGACTGCCATGATGGCCTAAGACCAAGACATCCACTTTTAAATCGGGGTAGTCTTTGAGTAACTGATATTCAGTCTGCCAACCTGCATCTCCCATCAGCAGAAAATTCTGATAAGGCCAGACATCTTTGAGCTGCAAATACACTACACAAGACAGGTCATTTTTATTGAAATTAGCAGTATTTAATTGTTCTAGTTTTGGTGCAATGACCTTAATCTGCACATCATTCTGCCATTGCCACCGCTGTCCCTGATAACATAATTGAAAGTTTGAAGAGGCTGCAGTTTCGGTCACTTCATTGGCATAGATATTCTTAATCTTGAGCTGGTCTTTAATGCTGTGATAAGCACCACTATGGTCCTGATCCAGATGCGTTAAAATCACCTGCTCCAGTTGAGAAACACCTTGTACCGACAGAAATGGCATGATTACCTGCTTCCCAATACTAAATTTTTCCTCATCATAATAACCACCCATATCGATCATCATGTTATGAGTTCCATAACGAAGGAATATCGCCTGCCCTTGCCCAACGTCCAGCACCGAAAGCTGAAATGGCGGATGATAGAGTTGAGGAATACAAATTGGTACTGCCGCGATAGCTATCCAGGATTTTGGCAATACGCCTCGTGGTAAGAATAAAATCAGCAAAGACAGGATGCATAGGCCAATCATCCAGAGATTCATCGCAACTGGTATTAACTGCGGTTTAAACCAGTGATTCAGCAGATTTAAGAATCCCAATAGGATATTCAGCAACAGATCATTCAGCTGAAATAGCATGCTTGAGACCGGTTCAGCGATAAAAAAAAGAATTGCTGCTAGAATATCGATCGGTACAATCAAAAGACCGATCCAGGGAATTGCGACCAGATTGCTGAATGGCGTGATCCAGGCAATTTGCTTAAAAAACAGCATCATTAAGGGAAATAAAGCGAGAAAGATTTTCCACTGTGATTCCACTAGCACTTTAGCTGCAAAATACAGTTTTTGTATTGCTGTCTGATTTTGCTCGGATGGTCGCTGTTGAATGGTCTGATAAATTCTGAGCAATACAAAACAGGCCCCATAGGATAGCCAGAAAGCCGCGGACAAGATACTAAAGGGATCAATGAATAACAGTAAGGCGGCGCTCAGAATCAGAAGTTTTAAAGCCTGCAGATTTTGTCGAAGCAGCATGAGGATGACACCAATCATACAGATCAGCAGAGTGCGGATTGCCGGGATTTCAAAACCCACAAAGGCACAGTACAGCACCACACAAAACAGAAAAGGTAAAGCCAGAAAATACTGGCGTGGCCATCTTAGATAAAGCTGAGGCATACTTCGTGCGACAAGTAGCCGAAGCATGGTACAGACCATCAGGGCAAAGATCAGCACATGTGGTCCGGAAATCGCCAGTAAGTGACTCATACCCATACGTCGAAATTGCTGTTCAGTTGCAGGATTTAAAAGGCTTTCATCTCCGGTGAGCAAAGCCAGAAGCAAACCTTTATTTTGTACAGGTTGCCTTGCTATGAACTCTCTTAATTGCAGCCGCTTCTTCTCTACCCAAAGTAGAAATTGCTGAGTTAAAGCTCTTTGCTCTCGAATAAACTGACTATACCCCAGTGTAGAAACAGTAGCTGAATCAAGTTGCTCTATCTGTTTGATCCGGAAACCTGCCATCATATTCTGTTGCAGTGCCCATTTTTCAGCATCAAAAGCACCGGGCGTTGCATAACTGTGATTAGGACGTACCTGCCCTTGCAGCCGGTAATAATGCCCCAGTTCAAGTGCATTAATTTCATGATTCGCTGATAGTTGTGAAGTACTGGGAGGATTTACAGATAGAAAACTCATCCAGGTTACGGTGCGTCCATCGAGGTTTAATACTTCCAAAGGCTGCTGGATGGATTGTTCACCGAGTTTATTCAAGCGTTTGACATAAACGAT
Source organism: Acinetobacter sp. YH12043 (assembly GCF_013419915.1). NCBI lineage: Bacteria > Pseudomonadati > Pseudomonadota > Gammaproteobacteria > Moraxellales > Moraxellaceae > Acinetobacter > Acinetobacter sp. YH12043. Next base: position 6,167 of record NZ_VOZD01000040.1, on the reverse strand, counting down.
AATGTCTTTCTGCAGTACTTCATGCTCGACATTCAATAGCCGTTGGCTGAGCTGTTGATTGGCATAACCATATCCCAAAAATGTCCCGAGTAGAATACAGGTACTTACCAGCAATCCTTTATGTAAGGGCTTTTTCAGAACAGTATTGAGCTTGGAACTACAGAAATAAAAGAGCACAGCAAGAAATATCACTGAGATTGAATTCAACTCAATATTCAGAAAAGATTTTCCCATACTGGCAAGGCCTAAAATCCAGCCCAGACACAGCCATTGCAACATGAAGATTTTCTTTTTTATTATTATTTTCAGGCAATAATAAAGCCCACCGAAGTGAGCTTCAATTAAAGAAGATTATTTCTGTAATTAGTCATTCATCCATAGACCATCACGCATATGTAGAATCCGGTCTGCCGAATGTGCCAATTGTTCATCATGGGTCACAATTAACATGGCCATATTGAATTCACTACGTAATTCAGTCAGCAACTCAAAGATTTTATCGGCTGTTTTACGGTCCAAGTTACCTGTTGGCTCATCTGCCATCATTAACTTCGGCTTGGTCACCACGGCACGAGCCAGTGCTACACGCTGACGCTCGCCCCCTGAAAGTTCGCCCGGTTGATGGGTTAAACGATGGGTTAATCCAACACGCTCCAGTAAGTATTCTGCCTGCTGTTTAGCCTCTTTAAACTTGACGTTTTTACGAAGCATTAAAGGCATCGCGACATTTTCTAGTGCAGTAAACTCTGGCAATAAATGGTGGAATTGATATACAAAGCCCAAATTTTCATTACGGACATAGCCGCGTTCTGCTTCAGATAAATTGTCAAAACGGCGGCCATTGACCATCACTTGTCCGGCAGAAGGACGATCCAATCCTCCCAGAATATGCAACAAGGTACTTTTACCGGAACCACTTGAACCGACAATAGAAACAAATTCCCCGGCCTTTACCTGCAATGAAATCCCTTTGATCACATCAACCGTAGATTTTCCATCTGTAAAAGATTTCTCGATATTTTGGGCATCCAGAACCAGATTACTCATAACGCAATGCCTCCGCCGGTTGAATTTTAGCAGCACGGAATGCTGGATAAATAGTGGCCAGGAAACTTAAAGCAAGTGACAGACCTACAATCACGACCACATCCTGCCAGCGCAGATAAGAAGGTAAATAGTTGATGAAGTAAGCATCAAACATATTCAGGCCAAGTGAATTGTTTAACCAGCCAATAAAACTACTAATACTGGTGGCGGCAATAATCCCGAGAATGGCACCCGCACAAGTTCCGATTACGCCGATCACAGTACCTTGAACCATAAAGATTCGGGTAATCGTGGCAGGTGAAGCACCCAAAGTACGTAAAATTGCGATGTCGGATTTTTTATCTGTGACCACCATTACCAGTGAAGACACGATATTAAATGCTGCGACCAAGACAATCAGGAATAGCAATAAGCTCACCATCGCTTTTTCCATCTGGATTGCACTAAACAGATTACCATGGGTATAAGTCCAGTCAGAGGCATAGAAGTTACCCGGTAAGTCACGCACAATTTCCTGAGAAACCTGAGGCGCTGCGAAAATGTCATCCAGCTTCATACGTACGCCCTGAGCACCATCTGGCAAACGTAACAAGGTTGAAGCATCGTTCAAGGCAATATAACCCATCATCGAATCAACTTCTGCACCGATACTGAAGATCCCGACCACTTTAAAGCGTTTAAAACGGGGTACGACACCTGCTGGTGAAGGCGTCGCTTCAGGTAGAACCAAGGTAATGTTATCGTTCAAGCCTACGCCCATGGCATCTGCCATCTGCTTGCCTAAAACAATCCCAAATTCACCTTTTTTCAGGTTATCAATACTACCCTCGACCATATGGTTCTGGATGATCGAAACTTTCTTCTCATACTTTGGTTCAATCCCGCTGACCATAATTCCGGCAACTTGCCCTTGAGCCGTGAGCATCCCCTGTAACTGGGTAAAAGGAGCCACACCTTGAACGTGTTCATGCCGCTCAATCTGCTTTGCAAGTTCAGGCCAATTTGTTAGAATTTGCGTCGAAGAAACAGTGGCTTGAGGAACCATCCCCAAGACGCGATTTTTCAACTCTCGGTCAAAACCATTCATGACAGACAAAACTGTAATGAGGACTGCTACACCGAGCGTGAGACCGATCATTGAGACCAATGCGATAAAAGAAATGAAGTGGTTACTACGCCGTGCGCGAGTATATTTCAACCCTATATACAGCGAGATTGGTTTGAACATAACCATCTAGTCCGAGGTAATAAATTATGGAAAATGTACAGCATCCAAACGGATTCACTGAAAGACGAGTCATGTCTCGAATCGATGCTGCTTTACGAATCAATTATCAGATTATTTCCGATGATGTTGCCTTGAATGATCCTTACGATGCTAATTTCGTATTGCCCCGCTATTTTCTACTACTTGCAGAGCTAGATCAATTTGATCATGCTGTTAACTACGAATTAGAACAATTATCTGAAAAAGATCAACAAATTGCTCGAATCTTATCCTTATTCAACCAAAAATTAAACCTTATTACCGGTTCTTTGTATGACGCAATTGTACAAAGCATGTTACCTGTACCGGAACATGTGAACTTTTCAGAGACTGGTTTTAGCTTCTTTAGTGATCAGCCGATTAGTGAAGGAACCTATCTGCATGTGACTTTAAGTCACCCGGAAAACTTCTTCCACATCGCGGCAACCGCTCAGGTGGCCTACAGTCGTGCAGAAGAAAACGGGAAATATCGTACGGGTGCTTATTTCATTACCCTGCATCCTCAGGATCGCGTCAAACTGGGCGAATGTGTGAAAGCCAGCTTTGCTTAAGACTGGCATCTATCTTTTTATTAAAGGCGGGCTTTATAGCTCGCCTTAATTTCTTTAGCGAAATAAACCACTAAGCCGAACAATAAAATTACTACACCCACCAAAGCAATTAGTGGCAATTTTTCATTATTCAATAATACACCTACCAGCAAGGCCAGCATTGGTGTCAGGACTGTGGTTAAAGACAAAGTCGTCGGTTTAATTTTCTGTACCAGCTTGAAATAACAGAACATCGCAATCAGTGATGCCATAATTACCGCATATACCAGACCAAATAAGGACTTGGCATGTGGCATAGCAGTGGGTGCGTATTGCCAGATAAATGGCAACATACCCAGAGAAAAAACGACTGACAAACCAATCGAACCGGCCGCCTGTGCCATAGGATCAATTGGCGCATTGATTTTCTTCACCCAGAACATGGATACACAATAAACTAATACCCCAACCAAAGCGATCACGATTCCAATTGGCTGTATATGCTGATCTGCATCGCCTAGACAGATCACCGAAAGTCCGGTTAAAGCAATTCCCATTCCCAGCCATTGATTTAGCGAAAGTTGCATCTGAAAGACAAAACGCCCAATCAGACCTGAAATTAGGGGTGCCAAGCCGAACATTAAGGCAATAATGCCAGAACTTAAATAATCCGTAGACCAGTAAGTAAAAATTTGCGAGCCGATAAAACTGCATGCACCCGCCAAGTAACTATGCAGGGAAACACGATCAAACGGTAATCTGGTTTTAAATAACCACAATAATCCTAAGGCCAGAGGCAAAGCCAAAAAGAAGCGGATCGCCAATGCCCACATCGGATGCAAATCTTCCACACTCCAGACAATCGCCAGTGGTGTGGTGGACCAGATGAAAACCAGCAAGGCATAGGTTAACATCAGGTTACTTTTTGGGGGCATACTTGATCTCGTTTTTTATTTAATCGCAGTTTTACGTTTCTGTTTTTGAATGGTTTGATCTAGAGAGCTGGAAAACTCACGCTTATCACGTTCAGAAATCGGCGGTGGGCCACCAGTTTGCACACCGGCACCACGCAAGGTATCCATAAAATCACGTAAATGCAGACGTGCTTTGACGTTAGCCACTGTATAGATTTCACCACGCGGGTGAATCGCGATACCACCCTTCTCGATGACTTGAGCAGCCAAGGGTATATCCTGCGTCACCACAATGTCATGCTCTTTCATACGGTCAACAATTTCCTGATCCGCCGCATCTGCCCCGCTCATGGCCTGAATAGAATTGATGCGAATTGAGGGTGTAATTCCTACCGGTTGATTAGCCACAAAAGTGACTTCAAGCTGGTAACGATCGGAGGCACGAATAATTACATCTTTCAGAATACGAGGTAATGCATCTGCATCGACCCAAAGTTTGAATGGCAACACACAGCTTTCCATAAGGGAGAAATTTGGACTAGTGTAGCAAATCAGAGGATGCAGGTTGATGCTTAAAAACGCTCTTTCTCTGAATATCCTGGTATTTAAATACTCAACTCAACCGTATTAAATGAGTCAGCCACTCACAACTAGAAAAATATTTGACTTCACATGATTTGCATTTTAATTTTTAAATTCATTCGAGTGACTTGAAAAATCGTAATGACCCTCGATTAACTATAAATAAGTCATCCAAGATCAATTGTGCATATGAAAAAACAGAATAGCCCAGAGATCATCACTATTGATGATCAAAATTTCGGTAGTCATGTCGAACATTGGACCTTGCTTACTGAAAACCCAGGCACAGATGTTCCCCAGTGGTTAGGCAAAGCCCTTGACGCACCTGTAATGCCGATGGGCTTGTGTACACAAGAATGCGATATGGATGAAACCACCTGGCTGATTCAGGGACCGAGCAAAGCTGCGGTACAATTAAGCCAAGTGATTGCCGTAGAAAATAACAAGCCACAGGCTGTGAAAACCGCATTTCCGGGTTTTGACAGTCCCTACCAGGTGAAAGCCACGATTGACCGGATTATTTCTTGTAAATCCGACACCCAAGCTGTGTTGCGTCTCAATCTGGGTGCCAACAATATCATCTATGCCTTTGATACGCTGTACAGCGTCAACCGATCGCATTATGAAAAAGACCAGTCTTATATCGTCAACTTAAATGCCTGGGCTTATGAACTGGAAGTGGTGACTGACCATGAACATTTAGTCGTGGATGATCCTGCCTCTATCAAACATCACCGTGCCCTGAATGCAATTCTTGCGGAAAATAATGGTGTTGCACCGGATAATTTACAGGAACAGATCGATGCTTGGGAGCCGAAATCTGAAGAAGACAAAGAACCGGTAACGGTTGATTTCTCCAAAATGGTCGCTTATCTCTATGGTGAGACCATGGGTCAGGAAGATGAAGCCTGGTTCCAGGGCAATATTGTCGGTAAAACTTCAATGCAATTTATGGATCAGGACTACATGCTCTATGATGTTACCCTGATTCATGATGAAGGCCAGCCGGCTACCTTGATCCGTGTAGCCACCCGCAATGACAAGCATAAAGATTTCCAGATTGGTCAATATATTCGGGGCAATCTGTGGATTCAGGCCAATATCTATCGAAAAGCAGCTTAAGCTGAATATCCAGATCGGAGGCTCATATTTTTATATGAGTCTCCTGTTTTTTATTTATTTTAGTGCGATATTCTCTCAATTCTGATTATTTTTTATCCACAATTGAAATCAGAATTAATGGATTTTGAATTTATTAAAAATAGATTTATCCACAGATTTAAATTCAAATAAATTTATTTTCAATGTTATCTTAAACTGAATAATCATATTAAAAACATTATAAAAATAATGACTTAATATAATAGTTCTATTTTTATGAATATATTGAGGCCAGTTATTTAAATAAAATTAATACTTTATGAAGTTTAGTTAAGAATGTACTTTATTTAATCAATTTTTTATGGTAAAAATACGATCAACAAATAATCATTTACGATAAATAGATCGGATAATAAATATCTATGAAAATCGTTCAAGAAGAAAATTTACAGCAGGTTGAGCATCATCTTGGCTCGCGTTATCAGCTTGATATGATGTCATGCCTATTTTTCGTATTGGGTATGCTCATTTGCGGCTATATCTTACATAACTTTGTTTTTTAACCCGAATTAAATGATAAAAAAACCCGGCCAATTGCCGTAATGCCAGTCAGTTAAGCAAATTTTAGTAAAATGTAGTAAAAATGAGTGTATGTAAATACGCTCATTTTTTTATGTCTTTATCTGAACATTTAGAATCCACTCTTGAACATTCTCTCCCATCACT
>NZ_VOZD01000039.1:0-19810 GCF_013419915.1 Acinetobacter sp. YH12043 | reverse complement strand
GTGATGGGAGAGAATGTTCAAGAGTGGATTCTAAATGTTCAGATAAAGACATAAAAAAATGAGCGTATTTACATACACTCATTTTTACTACATTTTACTAAAATTTGCTTAACTGACTGGCATTACCCCTTGAGGGGGCTTTTCTCAAGTTAGGCTTATTTTGCGTAAACAGGGAATTTAGCACAAACAGCAGCAACTTTTTCTTTAACAGCAGCGATCACAGCTTCATCGCCTTTAGCATCAAGGATATCAGCGATCCAACCAGCAAGTTCACGAACTTCTGATTCACCGAAACCACGAGTCGTTACAGCAGGTGTACCGATACGGATACCTGAAGTCACGAATGGAGAACGTGGATCATTTGGTACAGAGTTTTTGTTCACAGTGATGTGTGCAGCACCCAACCAAGCGTCAGCATCTTTACCAGTGATGTCTTGTTTGATCAGAGACAACAAGAACAGGTGGTTTTTAGTGCCGCCAGATACAACATCGTAACCGCGTTCGATTAGAACTTCAGCCATTGCTTGAGCATTCTTAACCACTTGTTGTTGGTATGCTTTGTATTCAGGTGCCATTGCTTCTTTGAAGCAGATTGCTTTAGCAGCAACCGCGTGAACCAGAGGACCACCTTGGTTACCCGGGAATACAGCTGATTGAAGTTTTTTCTCGATTTCTTCGTTTGCTTTTGCAAGGATCAGACCTGAACGAGGACCACGAAGAGTTTTGTGAGTAGTTGTTGTTGTTACGTCAGCAATTTGAACTGGGCTTGGGTAAACGCCAGCAGCAACCAGACCAGCAACGTGAGCCATATCTACAAACAGGTAAGCGCCAACTTTATCCGCGATGTCACGGAAACGTTGCCAATCTACGATTTGGCTGTATGCAGAGAAACCAGCTACGATCATACGTGGTTTGTGTTCTACAGCTAGACGTTCAACTTCTTCATAATCGATCTCACCAGTTTCTGGATTCAGACCGTATTGAATTGCATTATAAGTTTTACCTGAGAAGCTTACTTTCGCACCGTGAGTCAAGTGACCACCGTGAGCCAAGCTCATACCCAATACTGTGTCGCCTGGGTTAAGCAGCGCTAGGTAAACTGCAGAGTTTGCTTGAGAACCAGCATGTGGCTGAACGTTAGCATAATCAGCACCAAATAATTCTTTAGCACGGTCAATTGCCAATTGTTCAATGACATCTACATATTCACAACCGCCATAGTAGCGTTTGCCTGGGTAGCCTTCTGCATATTTGTTAGTGAGTTTTGATCCTTGAGCTTCCATTACTGCTGGTGAGCAATAGTTTTCAGAAGCGATCAACTCGATGTGCGCTTCTTGGCGAGCATCTTCGTTAGAGATTGCTTGAGCGATTTCTGGATCAAATTCAGCAATAGAGATATTGGCAAACATTAGCGAGGTCCTATTAAATTAGGGCTTTTAAGCCGTGCTAAGATTGGCGCGTATTGTAACATGAACTTTGCCAATTTCGATCATGAACTTTATTCAGTTTGCAATAAAAATAGCTCATGCTTAAAAAAACATGAGCTATAGAGATAAAAATAAGTTATTGAATTGGCATTAGAGATTTTACATCTGAAATAATATTAGCGATATTCAGTGCATAGACGCTACCATGATCCCATGAACCGTCCGTAATATATCGTACCGAGGTTTGTTTCTGATTCGCTAAGCTCACTAAAACATCTGTTGCAGCCTTTGGAACAGTAGAATCCGCCTCTCCCTGATAAATAATCACAGGTGTAGACACTTTAACCTGTAAAGGCTGAGAGTCTTTATCCAGGAAATTCTTCACTACTGGAATACTCATAAAATTAGCTTGAGTACGCGGATATTCTTCCAGATTCCCATTGGTTTGGGCATAAGCTCCCATTGCCGTACCGAATTTGTTGCCTAATACATCATAACAATCTGTTTCGGCATTCTTGGCAATCTCGTCTGTTGGTGTTTTAAAGACCTGAATATATTGCAGATTTGGATTCGGATTACGCAATCCCGCGACGATCAGCGCGGTAAAAGTATCTAAAGAGGCTAGAGTTTGAATCTTTTTATTCAGATCTGGTTCTTGTCCAGCTTGAGCCTCTCCACCTGCCAGAATCAGACTGAAATTAGAAGCAGGAGCTAAAGCTACCGTACCTTTATAAGTCATTTGAGAAGCACGTGCTGCATATTGGGCAGCGCCTAAAGCCGCTTGACCACCTTGAGAATGACCGACTGCCATCCACTGATTAGAGGCATCCGAACCTAAATAGTCTTTTGTTGCGACTACAGCATCGGTAATCGAATAAGCTTCACTCTTAAGGTTAAGGAAAGGATGAAGTTCTTTTCCACCCGGCTCACCCAAACCTTCATAATCAGGCGCAACGACCACATATCCCGCTTGAAGGAATCCGGCAATCATATTTTTGATATAAGAATTTATTTCATTGCGACTTGGTGCACACTGATCGGCCACACCCGTCGTACCATGTGCCCATGCCACTATCGGCCAACCTTTTGCAGGAGGCGTTCCTTTTGGAGTGAAAAGCAGTGCCGTCGCTTGGGTTTCCTTATTATTAATACCTAACATCTTATAGGTCATGACCACGCTCTCATCGGCAACAGCAGTCAGATCTGTTTTGGTATAGGCTACAGGTGTGGTTACGACTGGATTGTCAATATTATTTACGGGAATAGCGGGTTTGGATTCATAATAACGATCATCATCGCTATCATTACAGGCAGTTAAAGCTACGCTTAGCGCGAGTAGAGAACCAGTCAATACATGACGTTTCATCGATCTTATCCTTGTCTTAATTATTATCTCTCATAATTTTTATAGTTTTATCTTTATCAGTTGATAAAACTAGACAATAATTTCCCAAGTTATTTCATTAAATACAAGAGATTATTTTGTTATTTTTCTAATAAATAGCGATTTAATTTATGACCATTCCAACACGATAAATTTAAGTTTTGGAAATATTTACAGAAACTTTGAAAACTTTTATTTATAAGTGTAGATTACAAATATTCTATATCAGTCAAAAAGTCTGCAATTAAAGTTGAAATCCGGCATTTCAATTGTCAGGATCGAAACAATAATGTTAGATTTTGATATCCACTTTTTTTTCAGGCATATTCTCGTCATGCAGGCTATCATTCTCGATACTGAAACCCATACCTTGAATGGTCAACCCATTGAAATTGCCTATGCGCCTGTAGAGATCATAGACCATAAAATCAGTCTGGATAAAAGTCGCTTGTTTGATCAGCTTTATTCATGCGACGAACCGATTTCCTTTGCCGCAATGGCCGTACATCATATTCTGCAGTCCGATTTGGAAGGACAACCGCATTACAGCAACTTTGAACTCCCGCAAGAAACCACTTATATCATTGGCCATAATATTGATTATGATATTCGTGCCTTAGAAAAATGTGGCGTCGATTCATCGAATATTAAAGCAATTTGTACCCTTGCCCTCGCCCGCCGTGTTTGGCCAGAGGCTGAAGCACATAATATCTCTGCATTAATCTATATGATTACCAAAGGCAGCGAGCGCGCCCGGGAAATGATCCGTAAAGCCCATCGCGCCGATATGGATATCATTTTGACAGCAAATATCCTGATGCATATTGTGCATCACCTGAAAATCAGCAGTATTGAAGAACTCTATGAGGCATCTGAAGATGCGCGTATTCCACGGACCATCAATTTTGGTAAGCACCGTGGCACTGCGATTGCCGATCTTCCTGCTGACTATGTTCAGTGGTTACTTCGCCAGGACGACTTAGATCCTTATCTACGCAAAGCATTGGAAAATACCGCGATCCTTACGCTATAAATGAAATCTTTTCTTCCCTCTCTAAATATTGAGAGGGATTTTTAACTAATCATGTTTTGTTTTATTCAGCAAGTGAAATAAAGTATTTTATAGATGACTATCTTAGTCTTTAAAGCTCTTAACTAATCGATATTCAGAATAAAAACAGATACAAATCAATATTAATTTATTGATTTTTAATAATTTAATATTTAATCACTTCTTGCATCTAGCTGTTCTTATACTTTAGCGTGATAGAACACCCCCTCTAAACAGGTGCATATAGGAAATAATATAAATTAATCCTCTTTCTTCCCATGCAATATTATCTCGAATTCGATGCCTTTGATAATCCCATGCAGCTCAGTAAAGTGGGCAATTGGGTAATCACTTTTTTGAGTCCAGCTGAAGAATTGGACACTATACAACTTGCGATTACTTATGTACTGCCCCGCCAGATCAGTGACGCATTACAGCCACGACGGGTATTAATTCAAAAGAGTTCAATCGAACATCATTGGCTAATTCAAACAATTGAATGTTTTGACAGCGGAACCAATCAGGAAGTTCATATCAGGCCGGCAGATGAACTGGGACAGCAAACCTTGTATCAAATTCTGGATGAGTTTGACCGTTATGATGTAAATGTCACATTAAAAAATTTCTGAAATAATGCTTTTCTCAGAGCGTATTTTTGAAGAAGTTCATTTAGATCATCTATGTAGATAGCTTGATGCTATATAACATAAAAAATTAAGAAACTGAGAAATGATAGGAATTTATCCAATCTCTTTGAATTAAATTTATCAGTTTTTATTCTGCATCAAATATTTATAAAGAAGCTGAACTCAGATATCAAAATCAAGCTCATCATTGGATGAGCTATATCTTTTTTTAAGGGTCGCAAAGCAGCATAATGAATCCCGGATCCTTATTTAGGTTCTAAAACACGATAGATACAGTCGGTCTGCTCACTAGCAAATAACAGTTCAATCGTTGGCCGGATAATTTCATCATCCACGACAATATAGTCGACTTGCTGTTCCAAACGCTGGGACGGATCACTATGCTGAGCGCCAGCACGTAATAATGCTTTTACATTCAGAATTTTGCCATACTGGTTTTTGACTTGCACTTCAATTAAATCTTTTGTCATCGTCATACCTCCCTTTATTGGCATTATTAAATTTGCTTGTCTGAATTCTTATAACATAGTTATTTGAAAGGCTTTCAAACGAATATGTAAGATTTTTTAGCGAGCACCTTTTATTGACTATATATTGTCGCTAATGAAGAATGTGCCATACAAATAAAAGAGTCAAAATTATTAATAACTCACGCTTAAAATTTTGCATTAAAAAGCCCGCATCGCTGCGGGCTCTGTGTTGGATGGCTAGTGCTAGATCTATTGCCTGAACCGAAGTTCGAACTCAACTAACTGTCATTGATCCGTCCAACTTATTGGTAGCGTCGTTTCGTTTTATAACCTACCATGAGTTCAATATAGCAGGATTTTTTTTACCTACAATACGCTTTTACACTTCTAAAAGAAGACTTATACAATATTTAAATTGTGCTTTTTCAAAAGCAGATTAAAATATTTTGGCTGGCTCAATAGAGCACTACAAACAATTCTATTCTTTTCTATCTCTACATCCTATCTATTTAAATTTCAATAAAAAATATTCTTTATTTATGTGAAAAATGAATAATTTCATCTAAATACAATTTCAAGTCTTAAGTAAAAGAGTTCGCTATTAAGGCGATTGATTAGCCACTAAAAGTAATAGCGAAAACCAAATTGATAAGTAACCCCATTTAAGTCCAGATCATCACTCTTACCAGAGACACATGCGCCATTCATACAAATCTTGGCGTCACGGTTAAACATCCATTGATAACCAAAAGATCCAAATAAATCTGCTTCAGGAGCAACTTTATAACCGACTTCCAATGCAACGGGAATTGTAAAATAATCCAATTCAAGATCGATTCGACCAAGATCTGCATCCGTTTCACTTTCATCTACCCAGCTCATTCCCAGACCTATAGAAACTGCTGAATAAAGCTGATCATTTTCCAGAAATTTATTTTTTATCCCCACTGCAACTTGATTGTAATCAATATCTGAACTTTGAAATTTGTATTCGGCCCATAAGCTGGCCGTCGGATGGGATTGATATTCACCCTTAATAAACAGCCCATCGAATGATTCGGTACCCAAAAAACTGTCCGACCCTATTTTTGAACCGGCATAGCCAAAAGCCAAAGAGTACTGACTTATTAGGTTTTCTTGAGCATGATAAGGTGTAGTTGTAATTACTGCTTTATCTATTGGAACAGGATTACCATATTGAATAGCTAATGGTGTATTCGCTCCAGCAACTGAAGAAGCCCCAATCATTACCCCAATGAATAATAATTTTTTCATATCTATATCTCATTTTTATTGTGAGCATAAGATACTAATTTTTTGATAGAAAAACTACTCAGTACATCTATTTATAGGAACAACAATTTATGAGATTAAACAAACTATAAATACAACAATGTAATTCACCCACTTTTATAGAATTAAAGGACCAAGGCGACTTATTCATATATATTCTCAACAAGAGGTAATTCCCGATGGTTAAACCAGATGAAGAGTTGAATGAAGAATTCCCAGAAGAGGAATTAGATCCGCAAGAGAAACAGGATCGAGAGATTCAACGCGGTCAGTTAGGCGTGGATCAAGACCCTCAGGTGAAAAGAGATCTAATACGTCAAAAACATCAGGATGAAGAGGAAGAGAATCCATAATTTATTTTATAAATCTGGAATTTTTTTTATTCTAATGAGGAAAGTGAACTTATAAAATGATGGTGCGGCCAGCGGGACTCGAACCCACGCCACAGGCTTCGGAGACCTGTACTCTATCCAGTTGAGCTATGGCCGCAGCTTTTTGGAATGCGCACATCATAACAAAAAAACGCATAAGGTAAAGCAACTATCTATAACTTCGTTATTTTTATGCCTATCCTTTATACAGTGTGCCAAAACAGCAACAGAGAATTCCATGTGAATGACTTGGTTTATTCTGCAAGATCACTCACAATATCTCAACTTTTCACCATTTGAGATCTCTATGACTGATGCGCTGACATTAAGGGATTTGTCGAAGACCTATGGAAATGGTTTTCAGGCACTTAAAGGAATCAACTTAACTGTACCTGAAGGTGAATTCTATGCCCTGTTAGGACCTAATGGTGCGGGCAAGTCCACTACTATTGGTATTATCAGTTCATTAACAAGAAAAACCTCTGGAACCGTTGAGATTTTTGGCCACAATCTGGATACCCACCCTTCTGAAGCCAAACAATGTCTAGGTGTGGTGCCCCAAGAATTTAACTTTGCCCAGTTTGAAAAAACCTTTGATATTCTGGTCACTCAAGCCGGTTATTACGGTATTCCTAAAAAAATTGCCCAAGCGCGTGCTGAAGAATATTTAAATAAACTGGGTCTTTGGGAAAAACGCTCTACTCAAGCTCGTATGCTTTCAGGGGGGATGAAACGCCGCTTGATGATTGCCCGTGCGATGATGCATGAACCAAAATTATTGATTCTGGATGAACCGACCGCCGGTGTAGATATCGAATTGCGTCGTTCCATGTGGGATTTTCTTAATGAAATGAACGGTAATGGTACTTCTATTATTTTAACGACTCATTATCTGGAAGAAGCAGAGATGTTATGTCGTCGTATTGCCATCATCGACCGTGGTGTGATCAAAGAAGATACCACCATGAAAAATTTCCTGAATCAGCTCAATGAAGAATCCTTTATCTTCGATCTGGCTGCGCCTATTGAGCCATTAAATATTGAAATTATTGGTGTGAAATTTAATTTAGTTGATCCAATGACCCTAGAAGTGACACTGGATAAAGCACACAGTATGAATGATCTGTTCCAGTTACTGGAATCACAAAACATTCAGGTACGCAGTATGCGTAACAAGTCAAACCGCTTAGAAGAACTATTTGTGAAAATGGTCGAGAAAAATCTGGATGGAGCTGTACAATGAATATAAATCAGCTCGGCGTCGCCTTATATACCATCGTTCATAAAGAAGTTCGCCGTTTTATGCGGATCTGGCCACAAACTCTGCTGCCACCAGCAATTACCATGAGTCTATATTTCGTGATCTTCGGTAATCTGGTCGGTTCACGTATTGGGGAAATGGGCAGCTATAGTTATATGGAGTTTATTGTCCCTGGTCTGATTATGATGGCGGTGATTACTAATAGTTATGCCAACGTTTCTTCCAGCTTCTTTAGCTCAAAATTTCAGAAAAGCATTGAAGAGCTAATTATGAGCCCTGTACCTTTACATGCCATTTTATGGGGCTATGTATTGGGTGGTGTAATTCGTGGTCTGTTTGTTGCCATTATTGTCAGTGCCATGAGCCTGTTTTTTGCAGACCTTTATATTACTAACTGGTTTGTGACTATATATACAGTACTCATTACCTCGCTATTATTCTCTCTAGGCGGCTTTATTAATGCTGTCTATGCCAAATCTTTTGATGATATCTCGATCATCCCAACTTTTGTACTCACACCACTGACTTATTTAGGCGGTGTGTTTTATGCGATTTCAGCCTTAAGTCCGTTCTGGCAAAATCTCTCTTTAGTTAACCCGATCGTGTATATGGTCAATGCGTTCCGTTTCGGCATTTTAGGTCATAGCGATGTCAATGTTTCCATTTCATTGGTCGTGATTACTTTCTGGTGTGCCGTGCTTTACGGTATTGCTTACTATTTATTGTCTCGTGGTTCAGGAATGCGTGAATAATGAGTGTAGAACATTCTCTCCTTGGTAAAGACATCAACTACCCAACAGAGTATCAGCCCGATATTTTGTTCCCGATTTCTCGTGCGCCTGCCCGTGAAAAATATGCCCATGTTGAAGCTATTCAGCAAGGCAAAGACTGGTGGCATGTTTTTGAAATTTCATGGTTAAATTCTGCTGGCGTACCTCAAGTAGCTAGTGGTCGGATTACCCTGCCAGCATCTTCCCCAAACCTCATTGAATCAAAGTCTTTAAAGCTATATTTCAATAGTCTGAACTTTGCCAAGTTTGATTCGAAAGAGGCCTTTATTGCAACTGTAGAAAAAGACCTCTCAAAAGCTGCCGGTGCTGAAATCACACTGGATCTTTTCCATGTTGATGAACTTGAAATTTCCAAGCCTGAAGGTATCTGTATTGATGACCTGACTCCGGAACGCCTGGAAAATCATCCAGATGCTTCTTTATTGTCTTTAGATCAGTACAGCGATGAAAATATCGAAGTACAACTCTATTCACATTTATTAAGAAGTAACTGCCCAGTCACTGGACAACCGGACTGGGGTACAGTATTTATACGCTATCAGGGCAAAAAACCTTGTTATAAGAGTATTTTGGCTTATATTATTTCGTATCGTCAGCACAACGGTTTTCACGAACAATGTGTGGAACAGATGTTTGCCGATATCTGGCAAAATCTGAAACCGGAAAAGCTGATGGTATATGCGACCTATACACGCCGTGGTGGATTGGATATCAACCCTTGTCGTGTATCGGATTCCACATGGATGCCTCGCCCTATTCGTTTAGCGCGACAATAAAAAACATTGAGGTTTAAGAATGCCTTTTTTTGGTTTTATTCCTTCTGCAGAACTATTAAATACAATTCAGACTGCACAGAAAAATAAAAACTCGAGTGAACCGCTTTATCCACTGCGTGATAAAACTGCATTAATGATTAATGATGAAATTATTGATGCAATTCTCACGGAACTGGTACGCCGTTTTCCTGCAAGCGAAAAACGCGATACGGCAGAAAAACTGGCAGGCTATATCAAGTCTACTGTGGCAGTGTTACTGAAACAGTTACTGAGTAAAGCACCAAATGAAGTCGTCAAGGAGTCGATTGCTTTTTCTGAACGCAGCCTGTTTAAAGATCCGGAAGGAAATTTCCGTATTGGTGAATCACTGGATGCCAATCTGGTCACCAATCTAAAACACCATTATGCAGAATTAAAAGCTGGCCAAAGTGTCGATAAGCAGAGTCTCAGCAATCTGTACAAACAGTTTGGTGAAGCGACTGTACGTCATTTCATGGTCGACTTTAATAAAACCTTAGATTTAGGCATGATTAAACGCAAGGCTGCTGATATTGGTGCTTCAGCGGTAATCAAAGCGATTAATATTGCAGCAGATAAAATCATCCTGAATTTAAATAAGTATGAACTTCAGGCAATGGCAGAATATCACGACACCCTATTCTTTACTGAATAAAGCCGCATATTTATTCAAATAATGCAGATTAAGCCTGACTTCGGTCAGGCTTTTTTGTGGCTTAAGAAATAGCTTGTTACAGTTATTGTGAACTAAAATACAAAATGCTGAAAAAACAACCAACCCTTTCCTGTTTTTAAGGGAGTTTATATGACTCCTATTCATCAGAATGTTATCTTTAATATTGCCTCTAATGCCAGAAAATTGAGAAAAGTGAATTGATCTTTTTCATGGCACGATTCAAATGACATAGCCACAAACCTATCAAAAAATTGGAAATCATACCAAGATGTTGAAATCGAATTTTTATAAAAAATTGAAGCAGCTTTCGATCCTTGTCAGTGCATTCGGACTCAGTAGTTTAAGCCTGGCCAACGATTTTCAATATCATCCCTCTTATGCAAGTTTCAAGCAGAACACTATGCAGACCTATGGTCTAAGTGCTCAGCAAGTAGATAGTGCAATGACGGGAGCAAAAAATCTTCCAAATATTATCAATATCATGAATCGTCCAGGTGAAAGTAAGCCTTGGTATGCCTATAAGACCAATTTTCTGTCTGAAGGTACGATTCAACGTGGTGTACGTTTCAAGCAGCAATATGCTGCAACACTAAATCGCGCTGAGCAGCAGTTTGGTGTACCACAATCGATCATTTTGGGTATTTTGGGGGTAGAGACCGGTTTTGGCAGCAACAAGGGTTCATTTGTGACCCGTGATGCACTGGCAACTCTTGGCTTTGGTTATGAACGTCGTGCGCAATACTTCCAGGATGAACTGGCGGCATTGATCGCATGGTCATATAAAGATGGTGTGTCAGCATCCTCGATCGTGGGTTCTTATGCAGGTGCTGTGGGCTATCCGCAGTTTATGCCAAGTAATATTCCAAAGTATGGGGTCGACTATGATGGCAATGGCCATATCGATCTGCGCAATTCTGCGGTAGATGCGATTGGTTCAATTGCAAACTATCTGGCTCAAAATGGCTGGCAACGTGATCAGCCAATTGCCTTCCCTGCCCGTTATAGCGGTTCGAATCCTGATTCTGTCATCGCCAAAGATCTGACTCAGCCAACACCTTATGGAGTAATCAAAACCCAAGGAATCAGTCCGATGAATCCGATTGTTCGTATTGATGATCTTGATATGGTCAATGTCATTCAATTACAAGAAAATTACGGACCGATTTACTATATTACTTATCCGAATTTTCAAGTGATTACCACGTACAATCGTAGTCGTATGTATGCCACTGCATTGTGGCTTTTAGGTACAGAAATTACGAGCCGATAACAGTAAAAATTACTACATACTATTAAAGTCAAGATTTTTATTAAACAAAATGCCTAAATTTTAGGCATTTTTTACGCCTTGTTACATTATTGATTATTTTTTAATCACTCATTGTTTATTTTGCGTACTTTTTTTAACTATTTTAATTAAATACTAGACAGCCAGTTGCCAGCATGAATATTATCCAATTCGTTAAATGTAGTTGCATAAGTTAAATATCAGGCATGTTTATAGGGTTATCAGCTACTTAGGCCCAATCTAATGAAACATGCTGTTAGGAGTTGATTCAATGCATTCTTCTTTTCTGAAGTATTTTATGGCCATTGCCGCGACCGTTACCCTAACGCAATCGCAAGCAGATATGGTCCAGTCATCATCATTCAATAATGATCATGACAATTCGCGTCTTGCAGCGCGTGTATTAAACAAAGAAGCTCAAAGCTTCAATTCAAATTTCACAAATTTGAACAGCCTTTCAATCACTGAGCGTTCTGGCGATAAAGTTCGTCGTCAAACCATTGCAGCAAAAATTGCAATTCCTGCAGAAGAGCCTTCAGTGATTGAGAAACTGAACAATGTTGCTTCAAACACAGTTCGTAAATTCAGTCAGACAGGTACAGCATCTTGGTATGGCCGTCAGTTCCATGGCCGTAAAACTGCCAGTGGTGAAACATTCGATATGAATGCAATGACTGCTGCACACCGTAGCCTGCCATTAAACTGCTTTATCCGCGTGACTAACAAAAACAATGGTAAGAGTGTGGTTGTGAAGGTGAATGACCGTGGTCCATTCCATGGCAATCGTGTTCTAGATTTATCTTACGGTGCTGCTAAACAGCTTGGTATTACCAATGCTGGTACTGCACATGTTAATATTGAGCGTGTAGATGGTCCAAACTCATAAGATTTGACCGCTCTACATTTAACTCAAAAGCCACAGTCATGTGGCTTTTTTATTTGGTGATGTAGAGCAAGAATTCGAACTACTTTTATCCTTAATACTGTCGATATTATTCCATTCAGATATAGGCCTCCTCTCCTTTACTCACCCACTATCGATTTCACTTTGACCATCCCCTCAAACTGTTTTATATTTTGAAAATAACAGTACGTTCATGGATGGGAGCGATAGAATGAAAACAATATCCGAATGGTTAGATGAATATAGTGAAAGTCATCAAAATAAAACCAACAAACTGATCCATTGGGTCTGCGTGCCTACCATCTATTTTTCCATTATTGGCATCATGGCGCACTTTAGCGCTTTACTGACTGCCCTGCTCCTGGTTCTGGCTTTTGTGTTTTATGCACGTTTAGACATCGTACTGGCTGTAGCAATGGCAGCGCTAACCCTGATGATGGCTTGGTTCATCTGGATCTTGCCTGTAGGGATCGGCTTCTTTATGGCCCTGTTTGTTTTTGCCTGGATTGGGCAATTTTATGGACACAAAGTCGAAGGTAAAAAGCCTTCTTTCTTCAAAGACCTTCAATTCCTTCTCATTGGCCCGTTATGGTGTATGGATGCCTATTTAGGCAAAGTCCTACCTAAATGGAAATCTCGTCAATCTGAGGCAATACAGTGCGCTTAAAGCGTATGTAATATCATTACATTTATAAAACCAAGGAAAATTCTCTTATTGATAGGTTTTTCCTTGGTGTTTTAACCAACCACTGATGTGCTTATTGGATGGATCATGATGGGTCCAATGAATCACCCCGCCTTTTTCGCTATATTCATACTCACCAAAAAACTCAACCTGATCACCTTTTTGAATATTCTGGATGCGTGGTGCCAGATCAATATTGTGCGCAACCAATACAGTTTGACCAGTGGATAACTCCAGAATAAATTTCTGATGACGGGAACCTTCATTATCATCTTTTAATAACGCTACCACCTTACCACTCGCCTGAACCTGAAGATCACTTTGTCTTTGCTGGTAAGCTTGCTTTATGCGCTGGGTATCATCAGAAACCTTATGCGTACTTTTTTGAACATTAGTCTGCTCTTGAATCGCAACTTCTGCTGAGGGTACAAAAGTATTGGCCTGTTGTTTAGATTCTGCTAAATCCAGACCTAAATAAGCAGCCACCAAAAGTGCAATGACAGCCCCGATCCCCATATCGGTTTTATTTGCCATAATTCCTCCTTGATCATTCTTTATTTAGTCATAAAAAAAGCCCCATTCGGGGCTTTTTTCTAATTCGTTACCGAATTATTTTGCAGCAGCCTGAGCAGCAGCAACTTCTTCAGCGAAAGAAAGCTCAGCTTTTTTCTCGATACCTTCACCCACTTCGAAACGAACGAAGTTAGCAACAGTAGTACCAGTCGCTTTAAGAACTTCAGCAACTTTCTTGTCGTTGTCGATTACGTATTGTTGACGCTCAAGAACAACTTCGTTCAGGTATTTCTCAACAGAACCTACAACCATTTTCTCAACGATGTTTGCTGGTTTGCCAGATTCAAGTGCTTTTGCTTCAGCGATTTCTTTTTCTTTCGCGATAAGGTCAGCAGGAACTTGTTCAGCATTTACAGCAACCGGGTTGAATGCAGCAATGTGCATTGCCAAGCCTTTACCAGTTTCAGCATCACCTGAGTAAGATACAACAACACCGATACGAAGACCGTGTTTGTAAACAGCAAGGTTTGCACCTTCAACAATTTTCGCACGACGTACTTGAATGTTTTCACCGATTTTTTGAACTAGCGCAATACGAGCTTCTTCTACAGTAGCGCCATCTTCAAGTTTAAGTTCAGCGATTTTAGCAGCGTCAGTTTCGTTTGCAGCAAGTGCAGCAGCAGCAACTTTCGCAGAGAAACCAGCAAAGTTTTCGTCTTTAGCAACGAAGTCAGTTTGGCAGTTTACTTCTAGAAGGATTGCTTTGTTGCCTTCTTGAGCAATTGTGATCGCGCCGTCAGCAGCAATGTTACCAGCTTTTTTAGCTGCTTTTGCTTGACCAGATTTACGAAGGTTGTCGATCGCTAATTCGATGTCACCACCAGCTTCTGTCAAAGCTTTTTTACATTCCATCATTGCTAGACCAGTACGATCACGCAGTTCTTTAACCATGCTTGCTGTAACTGCAGTCATGTTTATCTCCTAAATTCGGTAGAAAATGAATTCTTTTTAGAACAGAAACGGCCCAGAGGATTCTCATGGGCCGCCTGCATACATAACGCTTACTTTGCCACCATCACGTGTCGCAAAAATGACAAGCTAGCGTCTAACGCATTAAGCCTCAGAAGCAGGAGCTTCTTCTGCTTTAGCTTGTGCATTTGCTTGTGATTGAGCATATTCTTTACCAGCAAGAATCGCATCAGCCATAGCAGAAGCATAAAGTGTTACTGCACGGATCGCATCGTCGTTACCCGGAATAACGTAGTCTACGTTGTCTGGGTTAGAGTTAGTATCAACGATACCGATTACAGGAATACCAAGGTTTTTAGCTTCTTTAATTGCAATCGCTTCGTGATCAACGTCGATTACGAATAATGCGTCAGGTAAACCACCCATGTTTTTAACGCCGCCTAAAGCACGTTCAAGTTTTTCCATCTCACGGCTACGTTCTAAAGCTTCACGTTTAGTAAGTTTAGCGAAAGTACCGTCTTGAGATTGAGTTTGAAGGTCTTTTAAACGGTTGATAGATTGGCGAAGAGTTTTCCAGTTCGTCAACATACCACCTAACCAACGGTGATCTACGTATGGTTGACCAGCGCGTTGAGCTTGTTCACGGATGATTGCAGAAGCAGCACGTTTAGTACCAACGAACAAAACTTTGTTCTTTTTGCTAGCCAATTGATTAGCGAAGTTCAAAGCATCATTTAACGCAGGAACAGTGTGCTCAAGGTTGATGATGTGAATTTTGTTACGCGCGCCAAAGATGTATTGACGCATTTTTGGGTTCCAGAAACGAGTTTGGTGACCAAAGTGCGCGCCAGCTTGTAGAAGGTCGCGCATGCTTACGTTGTAATCTGCCATTTTCTTTACCTTAAAGTTTGGGTTAGGCCTCCATATATCCGCATTCTCCACCCTTGCGGGCACCCAGAGTAATGTGACGATATATGTGCGGATTTTTAATACACCATTCAATCAGCCTCGCAAATATATTCACGAAAAAGCATTTGATAAAATGGGCGGCTATTTATACCATAGTCACATACAAATTTCCAAAAGTTTTTAGAGATCATGAACACTACTTATCAAGCTCCCCGTCGTTTAATCAAATCCGCTGAAGATATCGAAAAGATGCGTATCGCTGGACGACTGGCTGCAGAAGTGTTGGATATGATCAAACCGCATATCAAACCCGGCGTAACGACACTGGAATTGGATACGATTTGTCATGACTATATTGTAAATGTGCAGAATGCCATTCCTGCATGTTTAGGTTATGGTGCAGCGCCTGGCCGCCCTGCTTTCCAGCATACAATCTGTACATCTGTAAACCATGTGGTCTGTCACGGGATCCCATCTGAAAACAAGATCCTGAAAAAAGGCGATATTTTAAACATTGACGTCACTGTCATCAAAGATGGTTTCCATGGGGATACCAATATGATGTACATCGTGGGTGGTGAAACTTCAATCCTGGCAAACCGTCTGTGCAAAGTCGCTCAAGAAGCCATGTATCGTGGTATGGCTGTGGTGAAACCAGGTGCTACTATTGGTGACATTGGTCATGCGATTCAAAAATATGTTGAATCTGAACGCTTTAGCGTTGTCCGTGAATACTGTGGCCATGGCATCGGTACGACTTTCCATGATGAACCACAAGTTCTGCACTATGGTCAACCAGATACTGGTATGGTTCTTGAAGAAGGTATGACTTTTACGATTGAACCAATGGTGAATGCCGGTGTTTGGCAAACCAAACTGCTGGGTGATAAATGGACTGTGGTCACTAAAGACCATAAATTATCGGCTCAATATGAGCACACTCTTTTGGTAACAAAAAATGGCATTGAAGTGCTGACTGCCCGTCCTGAAGAAGATTTGTCACGTTTTAGTGCATAACAACAACACTTTCTCACATAAATGGCCACTTTAAAGTGGCCATTTTTAGTTTATATTTCCCCTATTATTCTCATCCTCAAAGCATATTCTTAGTTCATGTCTATCTAAACTACCTATCGATGTTCAAGATAAGGTTGCACTGATTCAGCATTTTTTTCGTATATTTTTCCAAATTCTTTTGCCCAATGTGCACCATTTTAGGCTAAGATAATGTGCTTTTTATTTTTTAATCCCTATAAGAAGGAATACTGCCGTGGACGTACGTCTCTCTGATCGTGTGAATGCCATCAAACCGTCCCCTACGCTTGCTGTGACAAATAAGGCTGCTGAACTGAAAGCTGCTGGTCACAACGTTATTGGTTTGGGCGCAGGTGAGCCAGATTTTGATACCCCTCAACACATCAAAGATGCAGCAATTGCAGCAATTAACAACGGTTTCACCAAATACACCGCTGTTGATGGTACGCCAGGTCTTAAAAAAGCAATTATTGCTAAATTAAAACGTGACAATAACCTTGACTATCAAGCAAACCAAATCCTGGTTTCTTGTGGTGGTAAACAGTCTTTCTTTAACTTGGCACTTGCTTTGTTAAACAAAGGTGATGAAGTGATCATCCCTGCTCCATTCTGGGTAAGCTATCCAGATATGGTGATCATTGCTGAAGGTACACCAGTAATCGTGAAATGTGGTGAAGAACAACGTTTTAAAATTACTCCTGAGCAATTAGAAGCTGCGATCACTGACAAAACTCGTCTAGTGGTATTAAACAGCCCTTCTAACCCGACTGGCATGATCTACACTAAAGCTGAATTAGAAGCTTTAGCTGCAGTACTGCGTAAATACCCAGAAGTATTCATCGCATCTGATGACATGTACGAACCAATCCGCTGGGAAGATGAATTCTACAACATCGCAACTGTTGCCCCAGACCTTTACGACCGCACTATCGTATTAAACGGTGTGTCTAAAGCATATGCAATGACAGGCTGGCGTATCGGCTATGCAGCGGGCCCTGCTAAACTGATCGGTGCGATGAAAAAAATCCAGTCTCAATCAACTTCTAACCCAACTTCTATTTCACAAGTTGCTGCAGAAGCTGCATTGAATGGTCCTCAAGACGTTCTTGTACCAATGGTTGAAGCGTTTAAACGTCGTCATGACCTAGTTGTGAATGGCTTGAATGACATTAAAGGTATTTCTTGTCTACCTGCTGATGGTGCATTCTATGCATACGCAAACATCAAACCATTGATTCGTGCGAAAGGTCTGAACTCTTGTACAGAATTCTCTGCTTGGTTACTAGAAGAAACTGGCGTTGCAGTCGTTCCTGGCGATGCATTCGGTCTAGGTGGTTTCATGCGTATCTCTTACGCAACTGCTGACGAAGTATTAGTTGATGCACTTGCACGTATCAAAAAAGCTGCTGATTCTATCGAAGGCGTTGATGAAGCGATTGCTTCTATCGAAGCTGAAAAAGCTGCGAAATAATCTAATTGATTAGATAAAAAAACCCGCGATCATCGCGGGTTTTTTTATGCAGTTTGTAGATGCTTACGGTATTTAAGTCCCAAGCAAAGCAAGCACATCAATGCGGCAAAGGTATAGGAAATAGTCAGCATCCACCAGAAACCACTTATTCCCGAGACATTCAGATTGAGATTGAAGAGCGATACTGGATGATAAGCCAAATACCAGCCTCCGCCCAATCCACCTAATAGCAGTACTCCACTAAAAATAAACATGGGCAAGACCACCACTTTCCAGCAGCGCAGCATATTAACGCTAATCACCAGAATCGCATCAAAAATATGCATCCAGCACAATAAGAACATCAATGCCAGACTCACCCTAAGCACATCCGTATGATCACTAAATAGCGCCACAATCGGTTTTTGAAAAATTGCGATCAAGATCGCCAAAACAACTGCGCTTGCGACCACCACACGTAACGCTTTAAAAGTTAAATCCCAGGCAGATTGCACTTGATTTGCACCAATCCTGGTAGAGACCAGAATGCTAAAAGCAGAGCTCATCGAAAATGGCACCATAAACAGCAGGCCAGCCAAACCCATCGCTACTTGATGCGCATTCACCATTATCTCCCCCAAAGGCAAGATCAATAATGCAATCGCACTAATTGTAAAGACATCAATAAATACGACAATTGCTGAGGGTAAGCCGATTCTTAAAATTTTTAGCAGAGTCTTAAAATAGAAGAATTGTCCGGACCAGTGCACACGCAACTGCTTTTCTAGAAATATCAGGTAATACACCACTAATAGTGCCCATTGAACAGTCAGATGAGCAATGAAAGCTCCCTTGACCCCATAGGCGGGTACATAACCCTGAATCCCAAAAATCAGGCAATAGGCCAAACTCACTTTGAATATCAGATAAAAAATATTGGCATAGAACACACGCTTCGCCTCACCACAGGCTTGCGTTAAAATATATAAAATACGTACTAACAAATGTGCTGGAAGCGTCCAAGCCAGTAACCATAAACAAGGTTGAATCAAAGCCTGTAATGCACTATCTGCTTTTAACAGATGTAGCAAAGGATCTGCATGAGTTAATAGCCATCCTGCAAATACAGACAGGACGATGACAATAAGGATGCTCTGTTTCAGAATTTTTTGAATATTATCAAAAGCACGTCGCCCATATGCTTCAGCAAGTTCCTGCATCATACCCTGCAAAATCCCCGTCCCCGAAACAAATAATAAAGAATAAATAGATAAACACACAGCCATAGCAGCCACATGTTGCGGTGAGTAATGAGACAGGAAAATCATGTCAAATATTCCGACCAACATTATGATACTATTACTCAAAAAAATCGGTACCCAAAGATGCAAAAACTGTTTCATTGCAAAATCACTCTATTCTTAATTCTTTTCTCGGGTTTTATTTTTAAACTGAATTATTTAAAACTGAGATATACAGTGGAAATCACATACAATCCTTGTGCCATAAATCTTTATATTTATTGATTTTTATAGAAAAGTTTAGTTTCTATCTTTAGTTCGCTTATAGAAAATAATAATTTATTGAGCTCAGAAACTATGAGTTTTTTTCGTTCCAATTTAACAATTTAATCAAAAGAAAGAATGATCATGACATGAAAAGCAGGATGCTATTTGAAATACGAACCTGCTAATCAGTATTTTTATTTAATGATATATATGCACTTATATAGTGTTCTTAGTTTTAAAAAGATTATTTTCATCAGATAGGGTCTGTTGACACTTACTGTTCATAATTAACCCTATAACGGTAGCCATAAAAATATACAGGCTAAGGCAACAGAACTTTGATAATTTCTTTTGAGCTTGTCATATCGAGTAGCTATTCCTCTA
>NZ_VOZD01000038.1:0-21450 GCF_013419915.1 Acinetobacter sp. YH12043 | reverse complement strand
ACTTTGATTATCATCTTAAAGAAACTGAATGGCGTTGGATGAGGGAACCTAATGAGTTAGCAACTGAGCTGTGGAACCTCATTAGGTAAAATTAAGTGTAAATCTGCTAGTCTAGAGCCATAAAAAATAGGTGATTAGCAGACAGCGTTAATGCTTCTTTATCCACCAGACTGGAAATATAACCCAAGGCACTGTCCGAACTCATGCCCTGTGCCATTAAGGTATTCTGAGTTTCTTCGACATTCAGTTTACCGACCAGCTCACTGCGGGCCACTTTACTATGATCATCCCAGATCGTGACTGCAATTGAAGCTCCGATCGCTCCAGCCATGGTCCGCAGAAAGTTCATCAAACCAGCCGCTGAAGCCATTTCCTGAGGCTGGACTGAGGCCAATGCCATATTGGAGAGTGGAATGAAGAAGAATGGCACCGCAAAACCTTGCAGAATCTGTGGCCAGGCCAATGCCATAAAATCAGCATCCGTAGTCCAGAATGCCCGCATCAAAGTCACAACGGCGAGCAAGGTTAAACCAAAACTGGCCAGAATGCGCTGGTCATATTTAGTCGCCATCTTCGCCACAATCGGTGACATCAACAGGCTACCAAAACCCATGGTCGCGGTCAGATAACCTGCCCAAGTTGCGGTATAACCGAGATTAATCTGCACCCATTGCGGAATGAGAACAATACTGGAAAAGAAGGCACCGAAGGCAAAGGCCAATGACAGCACAGCAAAGGTAAATCCGCGATATCGGAAAATCCGGATATCTACGATCGGATGCCGTTCAGTCAGTTCCCAGATGGTAAAGATGATTAAACCAACTATGGCAAGCACCGCCAATGTGCTGATAAAGGAGCTGCTAAACCAGTCATGTTCATGACCAAGATCCAGCATCAACTGCAGCGCACCAATCCACAGAATCAGCAGGAATAAACCACCTTTATCAATCTTCAAAGCATTGGTTTCAGTTTCTGCTGGTTTTAATAGCTTCAATGCAGCCAGACCGCAGAACAAACCCACCGGGATATTAATAAAGAAAATCCAGTGCCAAGACAGGTTATCACTAATCGTACCGCCGAGAATTGGACCGACAACGGTGGTCATTGCCCACATCCCCATCGCTTGGGATTGTTTTTCAGGTGGGAAAATTCGCAGTAATAAAGTCTGGCTTAGCGGCATGATTGGGCCACCGAACAACCCCTGCCCGATCCGGCAAAACACCAGCATTTCCAGACTGGTAGAAATCCCGCATAGAATCGAAAAAATGGTAAAACCCAGCAGGCAGACACCAAACAGGCGCACGCTACCAAAGCGACCCGCCAGCCATCCTGTCAAAGGTACACAGATCGCTTCTGCGACTGCATAAGACGTAATAACCCAAGTACCTTGCGAGCTGGACACTGCCAGACTACCGGTAATATGCGGCACCGAGACATTGGCAATGGTCATGTCCAGCACGACCATGAAATTGGCCAATGCCAGCACAAAGGCCGCCAGCATCAGCTTGCCGCCAGTCAGATTCCCATATGGAACATATTTATTCATCGGGAATTACTTCTTGAAGTGGATTTCAGCTTCCATCGACAGACCCACACGTAGCGGATGCTCAGCCAGCTCTTTCGGATCCAGCTGAATACGCACTGGCAAACGCTGTACCACCTTGATCCAGTTGCCTGTGGCATTCTGAGCCGGAATCAGAGCAAACGCTGAACCTGTACCGCCAGAGAAGCCAACCACAGTGCCGTGATATTTCACCGATTTACCATACAGATCAGACGTCAGTTCAGCTTTCTGCCCGACACGGACTTTTTCCAGCTGGCTTTCTTTGAAATTGGCATCAACATAGAGCTGATCTACTGGTACGACCATCATCAGCATTGTACCTGGCGCAACACGTTGACCCACCTGAATTGAACGGCGTGAAACCACCCCATCAAAAGGTGCTTTAATTACAGTACGTTCTAAGTCTAGCTCGGCCTGTTTCAGTTTGGCTTCAGCCACAAGTACATCAGGAGTCGAATTTTCATTCGCGCCTTGAATCAAGGCTTCATTCGCCGCTAAATTGCTTTGTGCGGCTTTCTGGCTGGATCTTGCTTGTGCCAGACCCGCTTCAGCAGAAGCTACGCCAGCTTTGGCCGTATCCAATGCAGATTGTGCTGTACTGAGTTCTTCTTTAGACACTGCACCGCTCGCACTGAGT
The DNA here is from genome assembly GCF_013419915.1 of Acinetobacter sp. YH12043. Lineage (NCBI taxonomy): Bacteria > Pseudomonadati > Pseudomonadota > Gammaproteobacteria > Moraxellales > Moraxellaceae > Acinetobacter > Acinetobacter sp. YH12043. Next base: position 19,249 of record NZ_VOZD01000038.1, on the reverse strand, counting down.
TTTTCACGACGCGTATATTCATCTTGTGCTTTATGTAAGGCTGCCTGAGCCTGAGCCAGCTGGGCTTCGGCACTGCGAATTGCATCATCACTAACCCCAATCTGTGAGCTTAAAGCCCCGCTATTGGCCGCAGTCTGTTTGTACTGGCGCTTGGCTTTGGTCAGTTCTGCACGTGCCTGAGCCACTGCAATTTTGGCATCACGGTCATCGATTTTGGCCAGGATATCGCCCTGTTTGACCGCTTGGGTATCATGGACAAGTACTTCAGCAACCTGGCCACTCACCATAGACGTGATAGAAGCCGTTTCAGCACCGACATAAGCATTTTCAGTACTGACTGAATTGTTCAGAAAGAATTTCCACACCAGAAACAGCACCAGTGCAATCACCATAAGGAGGGCAACAATACTCAGGGCTTTTTTACGTTTATTTTTTAAAGCTTGATCCGAAGTTGTATCTGATGCGTTTTCTGGCAGGGTGTCTTGTACATCTGTCATTGATTTTTTCCTAAATCCAACAGACTTGGTCACGCAGCCACACTGACCAGCACTGACATGAATGTATAGATTCATATCCCGTTTATTGATCAATGGGTAAAATGAGAAAGCCGTATTAATTTAATTTTCATGCATTCTAATAATAAAAATTAGAAAATATGCAAAAAAATATTACTCGGAAGTTTAAAAAACTAAGCCCCTATTCCAGGAATAAGGGCTTAGTTCGGGCCCGAAGTGAGCCAGGATTGAGGAGATAAACTTAATTAATAGGCATATGAAGCAATCGCTGTAGCAATTGGCTTGTCATCATCATTGACCATGGTCATACGCATGGTACAACCCTTACGCCCCAAACGTAAGGTTTCTGCACGGGCAATAAAATATTTACCACGACCGGGCGCTAGATAATCCACGCGCATATCAACCGTCGCCAGACGTGATACCTTTTTAATCGTATCGGCAATAGTTTCCGGTTCGGCTTTCTTATACAGCTCACCCATCGCCACAATTCCGCCAATACTGTCGAGTATGGTCGCTGCAAGACCACCATGCAGAATCTGAAATGCCACATTGCCAATCATGAAATCCTGCATTTCAACATATGCTTCGATCTGACCATCGACCACTCGCATGGTCATGCCATTATGCTTAAAAAAAGGAGAGGTATTAAAAGCGTGTACCAACTGGTTTAAGACCACTTCAATATCCACTTTTGCACCTAAATGTATATTACCTGTCCAATTTCTTTCTGTCTTAGTCATAAGTCTGCCCGAAGCTACAACAATAAAAAACCGCTAATTTATGCCCAAAAAATTCAGATAGGGCTACAATAGGGGCCTAGTTTAATACTGATTACTGAGATTTTTATGACCTATACGTTCAATCGTCCCGCGTTTCCTGCAACTCGCATGCGTCGTATTCGTAAAAATGAGCATTTACGTTCTATGGTACGTGAAACCCATCTCAGTGCTGATCACTTGATTTATCCAGTATTTGTGCTGCCGGGACAAAATCAGACCCAAGACATTCCAAGTATGCCAAATGTGCAGCGCCTGTCTGCTGACTTGTTGTTAAAAAAATCAGAACGTTTGCTGGAACTGGGTGTCAATAAGCTGGCGCTGTTCCCAGTCACACCACAAGAAGATAAAAGTCTGACTGCAGAAGCCGCTTGGCATGAAGATGGCTTGGTACAGAAGACCGTTCGCCTGCTGAAAAAAGAATTACCGGAAATGGTGCTGATCACTGATGGCGCGCTAGACCCTTATACCACGCATGGCCAGGATGGCATCATTGATGAAACCGGTTACGTGCTGAATGATGAAACGGTTGAAGCACTGATCAAGCAGACTTTAAGCCATGCCGAAGCCGGTGCTGATATTGTCGCGCCAAGTGACATGATGGATGGCCGCATCGGTGCAATTCGTCAGGCCTTTGAACAGAATGGCCATATCTATACCTCTATTATGGCTTATTCAGCCAAATATGCGTCTAGTTTCTACGGTCCATTCCGTGATGCGGTTGGTTCTGCCAGCAACCTGAAAGGCGGCAATAAATACAATTACCAAATGGATTTCGGTAACCGTGCCGAGGCACTGCATGAAATTGCACTGGATATCCAGGAAGGTGCAGATATGGTGATTGTTAAACCGGGGATGCCTTATCTGGATGTGGTTCGTGAAGTCAAAGATACCTTCGGTGTACCTACTTTTATTTATCAAGTTAGTGGCGAATATGCCATGCTGGCTGCTGCGATTCAGAATGGCTGGTTATCTGATAGCGTGATTCTTGAATCCCTGATGTGCTGCCGCCGTGCCGGTGCAGATGGTATCTGGACCTACTTCGCGGAAGAAGCGGCGCTCAAACTGAAAGACATGAAATAAAATAGAAGGACCTTGGCGCAATGCATATCGCCATTATCGGAGCAGGCATCACCGGTTTGATGTCAGCTCTGGAATTGCTTGAACAGGGATGTTCTATTACGATTTTCGATCAGCAAGCGGCTGGACAGGCAGCCTCTTGGGCCGGAGGTGGTATCCTCTCCCCGATGTATCCCTGGCGTTATCCTAATGCCGTTAATGCCCTCGCCCGCCATGCCAAACCGTTGTATCAGGAATGGAACCAGAAACTGCAACCGGTGACTGGCATTGATTTCCAGATTCACGAAACCGGTATGCTGATTTTTGATGAATCTGATTTTGAGATTGGATTACACTATGCCGAGCAATATCAAGATCCGCAGCAACATGCCGAATACCTGGATCAGCCTCAGATTCAGCAGATTAATAGTAAAGTAGATCTAAAATTCAAACAGGCGATCTATTTTCCAGAACTTTCCAATATCCGCAATCCGCGACTGTTACAGTCCATTATTGCTTACCTTAAACAGCATCCGCGTGTCACTTGGCAAGAGCATTGCAATATTAGTCAGCTAAATATCCAGCAAGATCATGTACACAGTGTTTCCACTAAAAATGGCCTGAGCTTTAAAGCAGATCAGTTCGTCATTGCCACCGGTGCATGGTCTGCACGCTGGTCTGAACAGCTCGGTCTGGACATTCCAGTTCATCCGGTTCAAGGCCAGATGTTGCTGTTTAAAACACCAGAAAACTGGCTACCAACCATGTGCATGAACAAGGTCATGTATCTGATTCCACGTCGTGATGGTCATGTACTGTGTGGTTCCAGCATGCGTCAGGTCGGTTTTGATACTTCGCCTTCTGCTGAAATCCGTCAGGATATTTTGGAAGCCTGCCTGGAAATGGTACCGGAGCTGGCTGATTTCCCAATTGTGAAACAGTGGGCTGGTCTACGACCAAGCTCCCCGGATGGCATTCCCTATATCGGCAAAATTCCGCATCTGAACAATCTCTGGACCAATTTTGGCCAGTTCCGTAATGGCTTATGTATGGGTGCTGCTTCTGGAAAATTGCTGTCTCAGTTAATCCTGGAACAACCGACCATCGTAGATCCACAGCCTTATAGTCCGGTACAGCGTTTACAGCCGCACTCTTTAACGGTTTAAAATTTCAATCAAAGCTTCTTTCAGGGTCGGATAGCTAAATTCAAATCCGGCTTCCTGCAAAGCTTTGGGCTGGACATATTGACCATTCAGAATCAGTTGTGACTGTTCACCTAGCATCATTTTCATACTGCAAGCTGGTAACGGTAATAAAGGTTTACGCTTCAGCACCTGTGCTGCGATCCGGACAAATTGCGCCTGACTGACTTTTTCAGGTGCCACCACATTAAATACCTGTTGCTGGGTCGGCTGCTGCATCAGAAATTCGATCGCCCGCATGACATCCTGTAGATGTACCCAGGTCACCGGCTGACGCCCATGACCAATCCGGCCAAATATATTCAGCTTAATTGGCAATAACATCTGCGGAAGAATCCCGCCTCCTTGACCAAACACCACAGCAAAGCGAACAATTTTGGTGTCCTGCCCGGTATAAGACAAGGCCAGTTTTTCCCACTTCTCACATAGTTCTGACATAAAAATGGATTGTGGTGGACTTTGTTCAGTACACACCGTCTCCCAGTGTTCTTGCGGATCGATTCCATAGTAGCCGACCGCTGAAGTCGAAATAATACGTTTGGGCTTAATCTGATTTTTCTCTAGATAGTCATATAACTGCCTGGTGGTATTTAGCCGACTGTCCAGCAATTTCTTTTTGCGGGCGGCTGTCCAGCGACCCTGACCGATACTTTCACCAGCCAGATTAATCACATAGTCAATCTGATGATTTTTCAATTCTTCCAGATTATTAATCCAGTGAAAATCAGGATGCTCTTCTCGCAATTTTTTCTGCCGGGTCAGGCCGATCACGGCATAATCACGAGCCAGTAAAAATTTCACCAGATGGCTGCCAATAAAACCGCTGGCGCCTGTCATGAGGACTACAGGTTTATACATGGTTATTCTGTGCCATTATTATTGTATTGCTCAAATTATACGTCACTTATGAATCAGAATATTCGGGAAAGTGATATGGGTCGATGAATGCAAAATTGTCTCATCATGCCATACAGAAAACTTCTAATTTTCTATATAGCCTGATTTAGCATCTTGAATTTAATCTCAACGATTTTGATATAAAGAGTCGAAATCTTAGCCAAACATTTTTGCCGCCATACGCTGTGCCTGTTTGCCATAAAACCAGTAGGTCAGCAGATAAAGCGGAATCGCGATGAGCAGGAACATGATCACGACAATACTCATAAATTGGGGCTGTTGCAGATATAGTAAAAAGTCCTGCCAGGCATTCGGATTGGAACGCGTCGCAATAGCAATCCCTAGAATTAAAAATACCAGATTATAGCCCCAGTAAATCAGGCTGAATCCCAAGGTGAATTTTTTACGTTCTGCTTGGGTTGGCGCCCGTTGTTCCTGTTTTAAAAACTTAAACAGTACCCAGATCATCGCCACCAGATAAGGCACAATGGTTAATACTGCACCCATGCCAGTCGGCATTAACGCCGCCACAACCCCGCAAATGCAGGTAAAAATAAAGCATAGGAAGAAAAACCAGAGAAAATAGCGAGTTAGAGGCACCATCAGTAGGACTCAAGGACGATTAATCAACTAGTATAAAAAAAATTAATTTTTTTTTCATTTTATTGTCAACCTAAAGCGAGATGCTGACGTTATATAGGGTACAAGGTTCGGAAATTTGGACTGGCATCCACAAATTTTCGTTCTCTTTGCTAAAGCAATAAGTCCAGTGTTTTAGAAAATTTTGAATAGCAGCCAAAATTTTCACTATACACAAATCTTTGACCGACGATTTCATCATCACTCGAATCGTCGGTTTTTATTTTTTGGACGAACCGTTTTTAACAATTCGCCTGCCAATCTTTATTAGCTTCTTATGCAGCATAAAATAATGATCGGCTGCATTTTTTCAAGTCTGTTTTTAGCAATTTTTATAAAAAATATTGGTTCTGCTACCCAGATGCTATGAAAAATGCCTGAAGTAAAATTTAAAATAAAAACGCTGTATTCAATACTTTATATATGAACATCACATTTTATTGATTTCACAAGTATTATTCTGATATTCAAAACTACGCTGAAAATAGTTTCAATGACGTGTAGCAATGAAATAGATCAAAATATTTTTTTCAAGTAGATTTTTAGCTGGGCTTTTTTCTATAGTAGGAAGGCAAAAATAAAGGTGGGTATACATGGCAGTTCATTTTCTACATACTTCTGATTGGCATTTGGGACAATTTTTCCATAACCATGACCGTGAATTTGAACATGCACAATTCCTGAAATGGCTTCTTGAACAAATCAAGGAAAAACAGCCACATGCCCTACTGATTGCCGGTGATATTTTTGATGTCATCAATCCCGCTTCCAGTGCCCAAAGACAGCTTTATCAATTCCTTGCCGATGCTCATGAGCTGGCACCGCATATGCAAACCCTGATGATTGCCGGCAACCATGATTCAGGTTATCGAATTGAACAGGTTCAGCCTTTACTCACTAAATTCAATGCCAAAGCGGTGGGTATTGTCGGCCGGACTGCGGACAATACTCTTGATCTGGATCGTTTGCTGGTTCCGATTTATGACCAGCAGCAAGAGATTATTGCCTGGTGCCTAACTCTACCTTATTTGCGCAGTGCCGAAATTACCGGTATTAATGAACATACCCATAATAGCCAGAATGCCATCAGCTATCTGCACCAACAGTTGATTGCCGAAGCCAAAGCACGTAAGCAGCCACATCAGGCACTGATTCTTATGTCACATGCACATATGCAAGGCGGTGAAACTTCCGATTCCGAACGCCCCATTATTGTCGGCAATGAAGAAGCTCTCTCAACGGCGTTATTTGATGAAGTCATTGACTATGTCGCTCTGGGACATCTGCATAAACCGCAGAAAGTCGGTCAGCCGCATATCCGCTATAGTGGCTCCCCGATTCCCTTATCCTTTAGTGAGATCAACTATTCGCATCAGGTCGTTGAAGTCAGAATCGATCCTGAGCAAAATGCTGAACAGCGTTTTCAGTTTGAAGCGCTGAAAGTTCCTCGTACTGTCGAGCTGTTTAGAATCCGGGAAAATCTGGAAAATCTGCTCAGCAAAGTAAAAGCACTGCCGACTGGGGAAATTGAGCATCTGGCAGCACGACATTTTCTGGAAATTGAATACACTACCGATGCACCGCCACCGGTAGATTTACGTCAGCAGATTGAACAGGCACTGCCGCCAAATCGTTATCGTCTGCTACGCATCAGCCGGATTTATCAACGACAAGCAGAAGATCAGGCTGATAGCTCTAAAATTGACTTGGCACCTCCAACACCTGAATCACTGTTTTTCAATATCTGGGAAAAAATGGGCTATAGCCAGGATCATTCGGTGCAGCAGGATTTTCAGCAGTTACTGGTCGAAGCCCAACATGAACTTGCACAAAAACAACAAGCTTAGGATCAGCCATGAAAATTATCCGTCTGAGCCTAAATAACCTCGCCTCTCTCGCTGGTACGCATCATATTGATTTTGAATCAAATCCTCTGGCACATGCCGGACTGATTGCGATTACCGGAAAAACCGGTGCTGGTAAATCTACTCTGCTCGATGCCATGTGCCTGGCGCTGTATAACGAAATTCCACGTTTAAAAGGTGCCACAGGTAGTCTGAAAGATGCAGGTGGACAGGATGTCTCGATCAAGGATTCCAAAAATATTCTGCGCCGTGGTTGCGTACAGGGTTTTGCCGAGCTTGAGTTTATTGCCTTAGACCAAAAACGTTATACCGCACGTTGGGAAATTCGTCGTGCCCGGCAGAAAGTGGATGGCAATTTAAAGGTCGATCGTGCTATTACCTGTCTGGATGATCAACGCGTGTTGAATCAGAAAATTTCTGAATGCACGCCGCTGATTGAAAAACTGGTCGGCTTGAGTTTCGAGCAGTTTACCCGTGCGGTTCTATTAGCACAGTCTGAGGTTGGTGCCTTTTTAAAAGCCAAAGATAATGAACGTGCTGATCTACTTGAATATCTGACCAATTCTCAGATTTTCAGTCTGGTCAGCCAGAAAGCATTTGAAAAACATAGTGAAGTGAAACAGAAACGTGCTGATCTGGAAAAATTAATCGGTCATCTGGAACTGTTATCTGAAGAAGATATTGCTGCTCTGCAGCAGCAACACACTACTTTAAAACAAGCGGTTGAGCATCTAAACCAGAGCGAAAAGGTACTGGAAAATGACCTGAAATGGCATCGCCAGCAGCATTATCTTTATACTGAAATTCAGGCAAAAAAAGAAATCTATACGGTTCAACTGGATGCTGAACAGAAGATGGCACCGCAAAAACAGTTATTAGATCAACTGGACCAGTTTCAGCAGATTCGGGAACAGTTTGTCCAGCAACAGCAGTTTCAAAAGCAGCGTAGCTATTTACTGATTGATCAGCAAAACTTTGTTGCCGAATTCACAGCAGTTCAACAGCAACGTGATAGCGAACAGCACAAGTTGCAGCACATTCAGCAACAGCAACAACAGCATGAACAAGAGTTCCAGAAGATCAAACCTTATCTGAATCAGGGACTCAAGCTGGATCATGAAATGCTGTCGATTGGCGATCAGTACAGACAGCTTGCAGCTGAACAGCAGACCTATAGAACCCAGAAGATTCAGCCTGTTCAGAATCAACTGGTGCAGACTGAGCAACGGTTACAACAGGTTCAGGCTCAGTACCAGCAGATTCAAAAGCAACTAGAACAACAGAGCTTCTTAGCGGTTTTTGATGACGAGCCACAAGCAACCTTACAACGCTTGCAGGATTATCAGGAACTGCATCAGAAATTCATGCGGCAGCACTCAGCACTTTTCCAATCTAGCCGCACTGAACTGGAACAGCAGCAACAGGCTTTATCTGCCAGCTTGCAGGAACTCACTCAGCGCTATACTCATCTGGACCAGCTTGAACAGCAAATCCAACAGTTCCAGACCCAACAACAGCAACTCAGTACCCAGCATTCGAAGCTTGAAGCTTTAATGCGAACCGTACAGCAAATGGCTGGCTTAGAAGCTGAAAGCCTACAATTGAACCGGGATTTAAAAAACCATCATGATCGTTTAAAGCAACTAGAAACTGAGCTGGTTCAATTACAGCAACAACGTCAGGAAGCAGAACAGGCCTTCGAACAATTGCAACAAGTACTGGCTCAGCAACGTTTATTACAGGCACAAAGTGTTCAGGAATTACGTGCACAGCTGAAACCAAATGAGCCTTGTATGGTCTGTGGCAGTCATGAGCATCCTTTTGTACAGCATCAGGAACTGCTAGAAAATGCTTTGCAACAATTACATGATCAGCAGCTTCAGGAAGCTCAGAAAAAACTACAGCAACTGACTCAGACATGGCAGCAAGCACAAATCCAGCAATCTCAACTACAAACCTTAATTGAGCAACATCAGCAACGCAGCAGTCAGCTCAATACGACACTACAACAGCAGAAGATTCAGTTGAATCAGGACCTTCAGCAATTTGATTTGCTGTTGGATTTAAGCCAGAGTACAGATCATTTGCAGCAACAGCTTGGCCAGCATGTGCTTCAACTTCAACAAGAGCAACAGCAGCTAGCACAGACCCTGCAAAATCAGCAAAGTGACTGGAAACAATGGCGTCAGCAACAGCAACAGTTAGATCAGCTACGTTTTAGCATGCAGCAGCATTTACAGCTAGAACAAATGATTCATCCGGTTCTTAATCTACTGCCTGAGTCCTTGCAGAAATCCTGGATTACTGATGCCTCATCAAGCTGTCAGCAGTTATCTCACCAACTGCAACAACGTCAGAAACAGACTCAGGAATTCAAAACCCTAGAGACTCACATGCAAAGCTTAAACCAGCAGATTGAAAAGGCACGTGATCAGCTCAGCCTGCATCAGCAATATGATGGACAGTTACAGCAAAAGATGGATACGGCGCTGAATATGGGCAAAGCGCTACGTGAACAGCTCAACCATCTGACCCTTACCCATGCCGGACAGATTTATCCTAAGGCACAGGAATGGCGTGACCGTCTGGAGCAACAACAACAGGCGTTGGATGAACAGCTACGGGCACAGAGTCTGATGACCCAGCAGCATGATCAGCGTTTACAACAGGCGGAACTGAAAAAACAGAGTTTCATCACTCAGATTCAGCAACTAGAACAGCAGATTAGGCAATGCCAGCAATCTATTCAGAACTGGCAAAATATACATCCTGCGTTTGATGCCGAGTATATCCAGCATTGCCTGAATATTGACTTGCAACAGCATCAGCAAATTCGCCAGCAATTACAGGCACAACATCAGGTGGTTGAAAATGCCAAAACGGCTTGGGACATTCTGGAAGAACAATATCAGCATCATTTGAAATCCAAGCCTGAACTTAGCTTTGAAGAAGTTGAACTGCGCTTAAGTAGTCTGGCACAGGAAAAAGCTGAACAGGAAAATGCCTGTAATGAGGTTGCCACCAAATTAAGAATACATACCAATAACCAATCGACCTTACAACGCTACCAGCATCAGATTGAACAGGTCAAAGCTGAAGAATATCGTTGGGGTCGGATCTATGACCTGATCGGCCATAAGGAAGGCACCAAATTCCAGAAAATCGCGCAGGAACATCACCTGGATATTCTGGTCGAATATGCCAATCAGCAATTACAGCCCCTGGCTCCACGTTATCAGCTGTACCGGATTCCAGACAGTTTAAGTCTGGCGATTATCGATCTGGATATGAACAGCGAAGTGCGTCCTGTCCTGTCACTCTCTGGCGGTGAAACCTTCCTGGTCTCTCTGGCTCTGGCCTTGGCGATTGCCAATATGGCTTCCGGCTCAATGAAACTAGAATCGCTATTTATTGATGAAGGTTTTGGTACTTTAGACCCGGCTTCCTTACATATGGTCATGAATGCACTGGATCATTTGCAGAGTCAGGGCCGTAAAGTGGTGCTAATTTCACATGTACAGGAGATGCATGAACGGATTCCGGTTCAGATTCAGGTTAAACCGGTCGGTGCCGGTGCCAGTACCATTCAGATTATAGGTTAAAGCATGAACTCTATCCCGAACAAGCTCTCGCCCTATTTCAGCTTACAACTTGAGAGCTTACGGGGTATCAGTGCCATTGTGGTGCTATTCAGTCATAGTTTTCAGGCTTTTATCGCGCCTTTTGATCTGAGCCTATATTCCTGGGTACGTCTATTAGGCCAGGCTGCTGTGATGATCTTTTTTGTGCTCAGTGGCTATTTAATCGGGACTTCGATCCAGAACAACATCCAACAACATGAAAATTTTAATCTGCGGCAGTATATACGGCAGCGTTATCGGCGCATTTTACCGCCCTTTCTGTTTGCATCCGCTTTCAGTCTGATTCTATATGCGCTAGCACCTACATTTTTTGCTTCACATAGCCATGAGTTCCAGAACAGTTTTGGCATGATGATTCGGACTGCATATAACATTGACACTCAGGATTTTTTAGGTTCTTTATTCTTTCTCAATGGCTTTATTACACCGACGGTATCTGCCAATGCGCCGCTCTGGAGCCTGAGCTTTGAAGTCTGGTTTTATGTACTGGCCGGATTTCTACCTTTTTTAAAAGATTCTGGAATCGCTAAAATCGGCTTTTTTATCTTGCTTCTAGGGCTTTCTCTACTGAACTATCAGTTTCTGTTTTATTTCCTGCTCTGGCTAGTTGCCTTTGCCAATTCATTCCGGCAGATCCAGCTGCGTTTTTTAAGTCGACTACAACCCATTAAATTGGGCCTATTTGGTCTGGCATTTATGATTGCCTGTGCGGATGCTTACCAGTTTCATGTCATTGAACAGGCTGACTTATATCGTGTAAATTATTTTGTGCCGTTTAACCTGTGTATGGGACTCGCCGTTGTCTGCTGGATTGTGCAGCTGCAACATCAACAAAGCCAATATCAACCAGTTTGGCCTCAATCTGCAAATTTCTCCTATACACTTTATGTCACCCATTTCCCTTTACTGCTTTTTATTCTAGGCTGCTTTCCTGCAACGCTTGATCACGGTCTTGAGGGTGCCGTTTTATCTTTATTTATGAGTATGTGCAGCTTAATTTTCTTTGCCTGGCTTATGGCCAAATGGCTGGAACCTCAAAGAAAAAAAGCGTTATCAACTACTCTGCAATAACGCTTTCCCACAACTCAATTGTCTGTATACATCAGTCCGCTTTTTTAGGACGCGCACCAAACAAGGCAGTTCCCACACGTACCATGGTAGAACCTGCTGCAATCGCCTCGGTCATGTCGGCAGACATCCCCATACTTAAAGTATCCCAGTCTTCAGGTTTTGCATGATGGCTTTTGACCTGCTCGAACAAGGCTTTGGCATCTGCGAAAGCCTGAGTATTTTCTGGCGCAGGAATGACCATCAGACCACGTAAGCGCAAATTCGGTAATTGACTGATCTGTGCTACTAGATCGGCCACTTCCTCAGGCTGACAACCGTCCTTGCTATCCTGCCCATCAATATTGACTTGCAGACAGATATTAAGTGCAGCTTGAGAATCACTACGCTGATTAGATAAACGTTCAGCAATAATCAGACGATCCACCCCATGCACCCAGGCAAAGTTTTCTGCCAGATGTTTGGTCTTGTTGCGCTGCACATGACCGATAAAATGCCACTCAATATCCATGTCTTTGAGTGCCGTGATTTTTTCCAGTGCTTCCTGTAAATAGTTTTCACCAAAGGCACGCTGACCAGCCTGATACATTTCTGCCAGCACAGGGCTAGGCTGGGTTTTGGAGACGGCCAGAAGTTGCACCGAATCCGGCTCACGCCCCGCCAGAGCGCAGGCGGACTGGATCTGAGCTAAAACCTGATTTCGTGACTGTTGCAGCATATTCATTGATGGGGTTCTCATTTCGTGCGGATTTTTTTCCCTTGCTCATCAACTAAGTGTTGGTTAAGCTGTGGGAAAGCCTTATTATTCTAGCAAAATAAATAACATTTTAATGAACTCGGGGACCTTATGGATATTACAGAACTGTTAGCCTTTTCTGCTAAAAATGGTGCGTCGGATTTACACTTATCAGCAGGTTTACCACCCATGATTCGTGTGGACGGGGAAGTACGCCGCATCAACCTGCCTGCACTAGAACATAAAGAAGTACACAAACTAGTGTACGACATCATGAATGACAAGCAACGCCGTGATTATGAAGAAAATCTGGAAACTGACTTCTCTTTTGAAGTTCCAGGCGTAGCCCGTTTCCGTGTGAACGCATTTAACCAGAACCGCGGTGCAGGCGCAGTATTCCGTACCATTCCATCTAAAGTACTGACCATTGAAGATCTAGGTATGGGCCAGATCTTTAAAGATATCTGTGAATATCCACGTGGTATTGTACTGGTGACAGGACCAACCGGTTCGGGTAAATCAACGACGCTGGCGGCAATGCTGGACTATATCAATGACAACCGCTATGACCATATCCTGACCGTCGAAGATCCAATCGAATTTGTACACCAATCAAAAAAATGTCTGATCAACCAGCGTGAAGTACATCGTGATACGCATGGATTTAATGAAGCATTACGTTCTGCATTACGTGAAGACCCGGATATTATTCTGGTCGGTGAGATGCGTGACCTTGAAACCATCCGTCTGGCACTTACTGCTGCGGAAACCGGTCACTTGGTCTTCGGTACCCTGCATACCACCTCAGCGGCAAAAACCATTGACCGTGTGATTGACGTGTTCCCTGCTGAAGAAAAGGACATGGTGCGTGCCATGTTGTCTGAATCGCTGCAAGCTGTTATTTCGCAAACCCTATTGAAGAAAAATGGGGGTGGTCGTGTGGCTGCACACGAAATCATGATCGGTATTCCGGCGATCCGTAACCTGATCCGTGAAAACAAAGTGGCACAGATGTACTCTGCGATTCAAACTGGTGCCAACTATGGCATGACCACGCTGGATCAAAGCCTGAAAACGCTGGTATCGAAAGGCATTATCAGTCCGCAAGTCGCCCGTACTGCAGCAAAGCAGCCTGAATCATTCTTATAAAAATAATTAATTTTTTGGGGTTTTATCATGGACTTTAACGGCTTACTCAACTACATGGTAGAGAAAAAGGCCTCGGATCTGTTCATTACAGCCGATGTTGAACCCTCTATCAAAATTAATGGTCAGATTGTACCGATTGGCTCGGTAAAATTACCGGGTGCAGCTGTGGGACAGCTACTTAACTCAATCATGACCGAGAAGCAGCGCAAGGAATTTGCGGACACACGCGAGTGTAACTTCGCCATCAGCAACCCGGACAAATCGGCACGTTTCCGTGTCAGCGCATTCCAGCAACGCGATCAGCCAGGTATGGTACTGCGTCGTATTGAAACCGTCATTCCGACTATGGATGAGCTGAAATTACCGCCTATTCTAAAAGAATTGGCAATGACTAAACGCGGCATCATTATTTTTGTGGGTGCAACCGGTACCGGTAAATCAACTTCCCTCGCCTCTTTGATTGGCTACCGTAATGAAAATTCCAAAGGTCATATCATTACCATTGAAGACCCGATCGAATTTGTGCACCAGCATAAGGGTTGTATCATTACCCAACGCGAAGTCGGCATTGATACTGACTCCTTTGAAGTCGCATTGAAAAATACCCTGCGTCAAGCACCAGACGTGATTCTGATCGGTGAGATCCGTTCTCGTGAAACCATGGACTATGCGATTGCCTTTGCGGAAACCGGTCACCTGGTTTTTGCGACCCTGCACGCCAACAACGCCAACCAGGCCATCGATCGTATCATTCACTTCTTCGAAGCCGACCGTCACAGCCAGCTGTTTATGGATCTGTCCCTAAACATGAAAGCCATTGTGGCACAGCAGCTAATTCCAACTATCGATGGTAATGGCCGCCGTGCAGCGATTGAAATCCTGATCAATTCGCCATTGATTGCGGATCTGATCCGTAAAGGCGATGTGCATGAAATCAAGGATTTGATGAAACGTTCACGCGAACTGGGCATGCAAACCTTCGACCAGGCATTATATGACCTGTATAAGGCTAAGCAGATTAGCTATAAAGATGCACTAAAACATGCCGACTCACCAAATGACCTGCGTCTGCAAATCAAACTGTCAGAAGAAGGTGGCGAGCATTTATTACGTGCGCATTCCAATATTACTTTTGATGGTCAAACCTGATCATTTTCAAAGCATAAAAAAACAGGCTTTTAATAAAGCCTGTTTTTATTTCAGCCTAAAGCTGAATTATTTCTTACGGTAAGCTTCCTGACATTCAGGCGCGTCACAATAACCGTAAAGATTAAGTGAATGTCCAGTCAATGCAAAACCAAATTTCTTCGCAACTTCGTGCTGTTCATGTTCAATCACATCATTTGTAAATTCAACGACTTTGTTGCAATTTTGACAAACCAAGTGATCATGGTGATCTTCCTGCATAATTTCAAAAACTGAGTGATTATTTTCAAAATTATGACGCTCGATAATCCCTGCTGCCTCAAATTGTGTTAACACACGATACACAGTTGCAAGACCCACGTCTTCCCCTTGTTCGAGTAAAGTCTTATAAATGTCTTCAGCGCTAAGGTGATGCCGTCTAGAGTTTTCTAATAGTTCTAATATTTTAATTCGTGGAAGGGTAACTTTCAGTCCAGCTTTTCGTAAATCTTGGTTTGAAATAGGCATGTAAAAAGGTCTCTCAACAAAATCAAAGTTGGAATAGGCAACAAAGTTTAGATGCAGTATGATCTATCCTTGGATCAAATGCATCATAATTAATTTGGGATAGTGTAGCAAAATGCAAAAAATCATGCTGACGTTATTCGTCACTTCATTGCTTGTCGGCTGTTCGACATTAGGTGTGTACAAAGTTGATATTCCTCAAGGAACACCTTTAACTCAAGCACAAGCCTCTAAAATTCAGGTAGGAATGAGCCACCAACAGGTGCGTTTCCTGCTCGGTAGTCCAACAGTATCTGATCCGCTCAATCCGCTACGCTGGGACTACATCTACAACTATACCCCAGGAACCTATGCTAAAAAAGCCAAGATCCCAGCAGCCCAAGGCCAGCATCTAAAAATTTACTTTAATCAGTCTGGTATCGTAGAGCGTATTGAAGGTCTGGAAACCATTCCAGAATCTCAACCAGGTCTACCAGGTTCCAAAGAAGCGATCTTAAATGCCCCACCACTATAATCGCTTTTGCATAAAAAAACCCCTGTATGATCAGGGGTTTTTTTAATTAAATAGATTGATTTATCAAATAATCAGACCATCTGTTCAATAAAGCCACATTCCACTAATCGGAACGTTTATTTTGCTTGAAACGGTTACCTTTGGCATAACGTCCTACCGGATTCTTCTCAGCGCGTTTACGGCGGATATCCTTGGGATTAATGGTTAAAGCACGATAAATCTCTACCCGGTCCCCTGCTGCCAATGGCTGGGTATGATCCTGTAGCTTAGCGCCAAAAATACCCAGATTCAGAGGTTCAGGCAATTCCACCTGTGCACGGATTCCGCTTTGCTCAATTGCATCCAATGCAGTCATGCCGGGCTGGAAAGGTACAGCAATATGAAACTGTTGTTCCGGGGTAGCATAGGCCACCCAGATCATTGCCTCAGTCATCAGAAAAATTGTCCTAATACCGCAACAATCGCCAGAATAATTGATACTGGTAAGACAATACGAACCGCAATACGCCAGATGTTATACACTGCTTCTGAGCTAAAGTTCATCGATTTACGCAAATGGCTAATCTTCATGATCCAGCCAGCAAACAAGGCATAAATCAGACTGATCACCAGTCCCCAAAGAATCAGCAGATTATTGAAAATTGGAGCAACATTTGGAATTAACCAGACCAAGGTGGCAGCGATCACAATCGCCCACTGAATGATAATATTCATTTGACGTTGCTGTAATTGCTCACGTGCCATTTGCATAAGCAAAGCAGCGGCTGCGACAATGGCTGCGATTAAAGCAAATGCAGGGATTTCAGCTTTTACTGCAAAGAAACCAAAGGCGATGATCGCTAATAGCTGCGCCACCCAAATCGGTAAGGCTGTTTTAGTCGCAACATCCTGCTGTTTTACGACAGCCAGACTTGATTGCCAATACAGCCCCATACCTAGACCACTCGCCACCAAAGCCAATACAGTGGCATTGCCCCACTCTACGAATTGGACGGGTGTTACCTGCCAAGCCGGTAATTCAGTTCCCATCACATTCGCCATGATCAAAGATGCAAGTACACCGATCGTGGTAATCCCAACCAGAATTAAACGTGGCACCAGCGATAATACAAATGCAGCAATTGCCAGCACCGCAAAAATCACTGGCTGCTGAACATCGAGATTGGCCACTGCAATCACATTAGAAGCATGATTGAGCATCGCACCCGCAAGGAACGGAATAAATACAACTGCCAGCCAGCCGACGATACGCCAGCGCTGAGAACTATCAGCTTCACGGGTAAGGCTCGACAATGCCTGTAGTGCAGTGGTTTTTGAGCGTTTCGCCAAAGCAATTTCCAGATAACAGACTGGAAGGGCCAGTATTAGCATGGTCGCTAACCACAACATCCAGAAATCAAGCTGACGGTCAATCTGAATACCTGTTATCGGTGCGAGCGTCGCAATAATAAGAAAGGATAAACAGAAAGCCATCAGAGGCGATAACCATTTTGACATAGCATTGTCCTGCATGATGTATTCCTATAAAAATCTAGCGCTATTTTGCCTTGTGAGGCGATGAAAATCAAAAACAAAAAAGCAAACCACCATGCCCGTGATTTGCTGCGCAAATTTATTATTAAGCTTTATTTTTTATTTTCCCGATTTATCTTTATTTTAACAACAATCGAGTTATGAGAAGAAACGGGCAAACCAGTTTTTACCCTTTTTCTTTTCTTTATCTTTAATGATTCCCATCATATTTTCTTTTACCGCACCGACATAATCCGCGTCATCGTGCTGAATATGATTGATCAGCCATTTAGATAATACTTCATGTAATTCCGCTTCAATAGATTGTCCCAATTCAAAACGGTCACGATAAGATTCAATCTTTTTAATAAACAGGTCATGCACACGTTTATGTGGCACACGATATTTATAACCCGCTTCTTCCTGAAGTGATTCTTCAAAGGTAAAATGAGACTGGGTATAATCAATAATATTTTCTAGAATCTGTTTAATACGAGCACGATCGGTATTGGCATCAATTCCATCAATCTCATTGATATAATCGAGAATTCGTTTGTGCTGATCGTCAATCACATCGATACCAGTATTATAATCTGGAACCCATTTCATTTTCATTACGACCACCTATTGATATTAATGATTTATCGCTTGAAAAAGATCATATATCTAATTGATTTAAATAAAAATGAAGTAAATCGGTTGGTTTTCAGTTTATTTTCTACTTAATTAATGTAAATCATTGTTTATCCAATCAATTATATTTTAAACCCGACTACAAGAATAAAGTATTTTTTGATCGATTTTATATTTCATGGTTTATTTATTTTAATGATTTCACTATAAAATAAATATCAAATTCAAAAAAACAGGAGCGATGTCCTGTTTTTTAATATCGAATTTTAACCAGATTTAATATAAATCTGCTTTAGTCACTCTTTTAAGCGAAGGATCCAAACGTTCTCTTTCCAGACGGGCGACATGTGTCAATTGGGAACGATATTTGGCTCCATCTCTGAACAAAATCATTTCACCTTCCTGAAATGCTGTCCATTCTTCATTCTGCGTTAGCGGCTCTGTGGTAATCACAGCGACCCGATCTTCAGGCGTGGTGACTTGGCTAAAATCAACTTCAACTTCGATATCAATCAGTTGGGCTGGCTTAAATGGATATTCACGAACCAGCCAATGCAGTTTAGTCGTTGCATAGGTAAATAAAGCCTGACCATTGGACAGACAGAAATTAAAAGTGCCATGCTCTGCAATGGATGGAGAAATCTCGGCCAACAAATCAAAAACCTGATCCAGCTTCGGTTCATCATAACCAAAATGTTTCACCAGCTGATCCAGCAAATAACAGAAAGCGCGCTCACTGTCAGTGTTACCGACTGGCGTAAAACGTCCAGAAAGCTCAGGTAAAAAATCTTTTAAATCACCATTATGGGCAAAGATCCATTGTCGTCCCCATAATTCACGGCTAAACGGATGCGAATTTTCCAGATTAATTTTGCCTTGTGTCGCTTTACGGATATGTGCAATTACATTACGGGATTTGATCGGATAATTACGCACCAATTCTGCAATCGGTGATTCAACAGCTGACTGATTATCAACAAATAACCGGCAAGCCTTATCTTCAAAGAAAGCAATCCCAAAACCATCAGAATGATCTGAGGTAATCCCCGCCCGCTGAGAAAAACCTCGAAATGAAAAGGTAATATCTGTTGGTGTCGCACAATTCATTCCAAGTAGCTGGCACATAATCTTCATTCAGGTCACAGAGTGTTCTTAAGGTTATTGTGCATCACAGGCTGAACCTTTTCAAATCTCGATCATTGCAATGCTATGCGCTAAAAATGCTAATAAACTATTTTTTTATATTTAATTTAGCAAAAGGAGTTTAGGGTCTGTTGACACTTACTGTTCATAATTAACCCTATAACGGTAGCCATAAAAATATACAGGCTAAGGCAACAGAACTTTGATAATTTCTTTTGAGCTTGTCATATCGAGTAGCTATTCCTCT
>NZ_VOZD01000037.1:0-22870 GCF_013419915.1 Acinetobacter sp. YH12043 | reverse complement strand
TCCCGAACTCAGAAGTGAAACCTCTTAGCGCTGATGGTAGTGTGGGGTCTCCCATGTGAGAGTAAGTCATCGCCAGCTCATTATTCCAAAAGCCCTCTGCTCATGCAGGGGGCTTTTTTTATGCGTGTATTTTCAATAAAGTTAAACTAAAAAGGCTTAAATTCAATTTAAGCCTTTTGTGAATCTAGTTATTTATTGATCTGCAGCGATAATAGACTGTGTTGCATTCTTTAGCATATACAATGCCTGACCCAATAAAATGTCTTTTTCAGCCAAAGTAACCAGAATAAGAGGGTGCTTCGGTGCTGCAACTGCTGTCAAAATAGCTTTACCATTTTCTGCATCCAAAGTAATACTCTGACAGCCAGTAAGATGAATTTCCTTAGTAAATGCAGAAACCATCGCTAAAATTGAACTGCTCACAGCAGCCAGCTTGCTGTTGTTATAGTTATCTTTCTTATGAATTGTGGCCAATTCAAACCCATCTGTTGAGCAGACCATTACATAATATCCGCCACGAACATTGCTAATAATCTCCTGAATTTGCTGTTTGGCATGCTGAACGAGGGCTTCTGGGGCTTGACGTCTTTCTTGTATAGTGAGCATGCTTTAATCCTTAGCTCATGAGGTTATGGTTGACTTCGATTGAAGTAATGAGGGCTTCTAAGAGAAGCAAGATGTCATCTTCTTGACGAGCATCTACAAAAAAGAGGGGAGTATAGAGATCCTGCTGGATCAGCCAGTCCTTATAAATCTGGGTAAAATGAGGGCTTTCAAGATCACTATGCGTAATCCCAATGGCAATATTATTGGTATATTCCTGGAATACTTCGATATAGATTTCCAGTTCCTGGATTGGATCATTCACTGTATGATCGATGAGAATAATAGCGCCTAGAGCGCCCTGACAGATGACAGGCCAGATAAAGTCAAAGCGACTTTGTCCAGGCGTCCCATATAGGCCAATTTTGGTTCCATCTTCTAATGTGATCTCACCATAATCGATTCCTACAGTGGTTTCCATTTTTGTATGGCTGCGGTCGTCAGTATTCAGTGCCTCAGTGAGTAACACTGGAATATCAGATAAGGAACGTATCGCGGCTGTTTTACCTGCGCCCATGGAGCCCGCAAAAACGATTTTATATTGTTGTAAAATCATAAGTATTTACTTTATTAAAATCCAAATTTAAATCGAAGCTTTCCAAAAAAGCTTTTAATGAAATTTTGCTGTTCAGTTTTTTCAACTGGCTCAGTGGTGCGATAGCGACTTTCCCAAGCATTAATTTTTTCAATATTGCCTGAAGCCATGCTGGCTGTGATAAATTGTCGAAGCGTGAGTAAAGGAATTGCATGTTGTTCAGCAATTTTTGAAATTTTAGCGCCTTGAATAAAACAGGCAGATATCTGAAAAATACGTTTTTTATGCAGCGGATGAGCCGGCTTTGGCCAGTAATGAATTTTGTAGTGACCATCTTCAGGCGCGATCTGAGCAAAACTAGGCGAGTTCCAGAAAAAATTCCATAACCAGTCCTGTAGAATCTGTGTTTCTCTACGTGTCACTTTTAAAAGGTCACTAGTGGATGCGAAGTCATATTGAAAAGAAAAGTCTGTGCCCGTTTCAGCTCGGTCTTTGTTTAACCAGGCCAGGTTTTTTGCTGAGTCAATAATGGCAATGGTGCCATGCCGGTCATAGAGATGTAATTTACCTTTTTCAGGATGCAGCATCTCTTTAAAAAAGTTAATTGTATAGGGATGCTCAGAAGATTGCTGGATCTGAACGTGGCTTGAAAATATAGGTTCTTCTATTTCTGAGGTAATTTCTGAATTAAGAACATTTTGCTCAAACCAGTGCTTGAGAATTTGTGTGTTTTGCAGGGGTAAAGCAAGCGTATTATTTATAATCTGGTTCGAATATAGATCATTTTTAGAGATGCATAAATAAGGACATTTTTGGTTTTTGAGAACACGTTGAATACCTTCTGTTTCAAGAAAGTATTCATACACCAACAGGCAATCGAGATGAGGATCGGAAGCAGTGTTCCATTGCAGGATAAAATGGTCAGGAGTGATGTGTTGTAAAGTTTTTTTTAGCTCATCTGCATCGTGAATACTTAAACCTGCTATTCCAATATGAATATAATGCCTATGCATTTTAAGTCTCGATTAAAGTTTATATTTTATTGGGTGAAGCGCATAAGGATCCCCTTTATTGCATGAAATAAAGGGGAAAACTGTGTATTAGCTGAAGTCTAAACCTTGTTCAAAAGATTTAAGCTCATGACGAGCCATAGCCAGGTTTGCTTTGGAGCGATCCAGTACAAGATACAGGAATACATTGTTATTCTTTTCGAGTGGGCAAATGAGGTGATATTGCTTGCCCAGCGTAATCAGAATATCTTCAATCGAGTCATTCAGGTTTAATGAATTCGCTACACGGCGTTTTGCGCGAACCACTTCTGTATTGCCGGCTGCTGCAAGTTCAAGATCGATATTGCCACCACCTTGAGTTGCCAGAGCTAAGCCGCTTTCACCATCAGCTAATGCTGCAGCAACGAAACCATCAATGTCTGTAAGTGTATCTTAGGTTACCTTAGCCATAATTATTTCCCTGTTATAAAAATAGTTGATGCGATAGTTGTATTTAATGAAGTTCGAATATTATCTTTTTCATTCAAATTCATTATAAAAATAGAGGAGTAAATTACAATTGAAGTAAAAACCATATAAAATTTAATGACTTACTTTGTATTTTAATTTTTAACTTGTACTTTTTAATTATGTGATGCATTTATCTTTTTATTTAATGATATGTGAAGTGAAATAATGATTATTTTTTGATCTATAATCTCATCTTAATCTAAAAGATGTAACAAAATATTTTGAATGGATTATGGAACTAATTAGGTAAAAATTTCAGTTGAAAAAATAGATTCACTTCATTCCTTGATAAATTTAAAGAATAAAAAAAGCCAATATCTCATTGGCTTTTAGTAAAACTAAATTTTTGAGGTTGAAGTAGTTATGCAAATACGCGTAATACTGCTTCAATCAATACCCAAAGAATCGCAAGCGCAACCACTGGCTCAACGATTTTTGCCCAGGTTGGTGTTTCTACAACAGCAACTTCTTCAATATCATGATGCTGGCTATTTTGATGAACCATTTGGCTAAACTCCTTCATTGATGCTTCTAATGATAGCTCTTCTTCATGAATTGGTTTAGAGCCTTTGAGTTCTGTTAGGTTATTTGTTGTCCAAACCCAATCATCTGCCTGCCCAGACAAATGTTCAATTTGTCCTTTCAACAGCTCTTGGATACTGGTCTGATTATGATTGCCAGTATCATGTAACTGCTTCAATTCAGTCAGCTGAAAATGGAAAATTTCAGACGTGAGCTGCTCCAGCTCGGGTTTCGGTAAAGTTGACTTGTTTTCCACTCGGGTAGTCAGGTGACGGGCGATTTCCAGAATATAAAGTTTATCTGGATGCTTGATTTCATTATATATTTTTTGCGGATTGTTACGCCATTCGCTAATCAGTTTGCCTAAAGTGAGAGCATTGATTTCTGAAATATATTTACGTCTTTC
Source organism: Acinetobacter sp. YH12043 (assembly GCF_013419915.1). Taxonomy (NCBI): domain Bacteria; kingdom Pseudomonadati; phylum Pseudomonadota; class Gammaproteobacteria; order Moraxellales; family Moraxellaceae; genus Acinetobacter; species Acinetobacter sp. YH12043. The sequence goes on along the minus strand of NZ_VOZD01000037.1, from coordinate 19,284 downwards.
TTCTTTTGTATAGCCTTGTAGAAGCTCAGGCTTTTGAGTTTCTATCTGTTCAACAAAATATTGTACTAAATCAAAAGCCATTCACTTACTCCATTATTTTTAATCTAATAACCTTAGGGTTGGTTTTTTCTTTGCGGGTTCAGGCTGTTCTTCAGTGCTTGATTTTAAAGCATCTTCATCACTTTGTGTATGCTCATATTCATTTGGATCAAAGAATAATCCTTGACCATTTTCACGTGCATAGATCCCGAGGACTGCTGCCATCGGTACATAGATATCACGTGATACACCACCAAAACGTGCTGAGAAGGTGATGGCTTCATTATCCATATTCAGCGCATGAACTGCATGCGGCACAATATTCAGGACAATCTGGCCATCTTTAATAAACTGCTCGGGTACCATGGTGTTTGGACGTGTAGCATCGACCAGCAGATAAGGCGTCATATTGTTATCGCAAATCCACTCATAGATTGCACGTGCCATATAGGGACGGGTAGGACTTAAGTTGAATTCTTGTTCAGACATGATGTTTCTCTACAGGTTTGATTTGCTCTTGGTAGCGGTTTTTTTCCTGCAAGGTCATGGATTTTGCAAATGCAGGACGGCTAAAAACTCGCTGGCAATATAAATAAAATGGACGACATTGTTGTCGAGGTAATTCTACTCCCATGCTTTTAAGTCGAATGAAAATGGGAGCCAGCATGCAATCCAAGATGCTGAAATGTTCCGACATAAAATAAGGGAAATGCTGGAACAGGGGCGTTAATGAAATCAGGATATCATGCAACTGTTTTTGAGCCTTCACTTTGGCTGCAGTATCCAGAGTATCCGGATGACATAGCATAATATCGGCCAGTTTGAGCCAGTCATTTTCAAAACGCCAGATATATTGTCGCTGTTCCGCACGAGGCATGGGAGCATCTGCATAGAGCTTGTTCTGGCGGTAACGATCGTCTATATATTCGGAAATGATGCTGGTATTGAATAATTTTAAATCATTTTCAATCAGCATGGGCAGCTGGTTATAAGGATTGAGGCTGGCCAGATCTTCATCATCACTATCGACCAGGATCAGGTTATATTTAATCTGCTTTTCGGCAAGTACGTAGCGAATCCAATGGGAACGAAAGTCATCGGCATGGCTATATAAGGTGAGTCCTTGAAGTGGCGCGCTTTCGACTGACATAAATCCTGATTAAGTTCTAATGAATAGACTAGGATACTAAAAATCAACCTAAAAAGCACGAAGCATAAAAAGCCAATTGGACTAAGGCAGAGTAGAGTAGAGAAAAAAATGAAAGGAGCAGAACAACATGATCATGAATTTTGGCTTAATAATTCTGTTTATTATCATCGGTGTTGCGAATTATTATCTGACCAAATCCTTCTGGTGTCATGAAGGGGTATGGGGTAAGGATGTGCATGAACAATGACAATAAAGATATTATTAAGTGGTCATTTTCAAGCCATAAAAAAACCCTGGTTATACACCAGGGTTTTTTGTCCGATTCGGTAAACGAATTAACGTTTAGAGAATTGAGGACGTTTACGAGCTTTACGTAAACCAAGTTTCTTACGTTCAACTTCACGAGCATCACGAGTAACGAAACCAGCTTGACGAAGAGCAGGTTTAAGAGTTTCGTCAGAAGCGATCAGTGCACGAGTAATACCGTGACGGATAGCGCCTGCTTGACCACCGATACCACCACCAGCAACAGTGATGTAAAGGTCATATTTCTCAGTCGCTTCAAGAAGCTCTAGAGGTTGACGAACAACCATACGAGCAGTCTCACGACCGAAGTATTGTTCTAAAGAACGGTTGTTGATTACGAGTTTACCAGTACCAGCAGATAGGAAAACACGTGCAGTTGCGGTCTTACGGCGACCTGTACCATAGTTAGTAGCCATGTGCTGTATCCCTTAGATGTCCAAAACTTGTGGCTGTTGAGCAGTATGTGGATGCTCAGTACCAGCGTACACTTTCATTTTTTTGATCATTGCATAACCAAGAGGACCTTTTGGCAACATGCCTTTTACAGCGCGTTGGAAAATTTCTTCTGGTTTGTGAGCAACTAATTTTTCAAAATTAGTTTCACGAATACCACCAGGGAAACCAGTATGGCGATAGTATTTCTTGTCAAGTGATTTGTTACCAGTCACTTGAACTTGCTCAGCATTGATAACAACGATGTAATCACCAGTGTCAACGTGAGGAGTATAAGAAGTTTTATGCTTACCGCGTAAACGACGAGCGATTTCAGTCGCGAGACGACCTAAAGTTTTGCCAGAAGCATCAACAACGTACCAGTCGTGTTGAACTTCAGCTGGCTTAGCGCTGAGAGTTTTCATTAAACCACTACCTATTATAGTTGGTTTGGACTATGGAAGCTGTCCAAACAAAAGGAGACGCGATTCTAAACGAAAACGTGAAGAATCACAAATGGAAATATAAAATTTCAAGTGGCATATTTTACATGAGAATATCGCTAAAACCTAGAGAAAAGTTTAAAAAATAATCTATAATTTACAGCACGAGAAATTCATAAAAAAATATAAAAAAAGGGGGGGCAAATGAATCGCTCAAATGCAGTTTTACAGGTGTTTTTAATTTTATATATCAGCTTGATTAATTTATTGTTTCTCAGTTTATTTATTGCAGAGCTTAAATACTGCAATTATGACTATGTTTTTGCCATAGTATTTTTTAGCATCGTCACGTTGGTTGTTCCATTTGTGCTCATACTCATCGCATCTTGGATCACGCCAGCTGACTTGGCGAATTTTGCACAAAAATTAAAAAAGTATTGGTTGATCAATGGTGGCATATTTTTGGGCTTTATCTTATTCAGTATTTTACTTAGCTTTATGCAAACCCATACAAAATGCACGCTTTACTTTGGGTAAACAATTAAAATTTTCTGTATGGTTGCGTTCCAGTATATCACTCTGGTTTTTAGGTAACTTGAACACCAAGGGCAGATATGATTACAGCACGTGAAGAAGTTGAATTGATCAAGTGTATAATAGCCTTTCATCGGCCTTATCAATGAATGTCATGCTCCCTTTATATATCACCAGCGGTGAACCAGCAGGAATTGGTCCTGATATCTGTTTAAGTCTAGCCAATCGTCAATTTGAACGACCAATAGTGGTTTTAATTGATGGTGATTTGATAAAACAGCGTGCGCAACAGTTAAAGCTCAATGTTGAATTGGTTGAATATGTTGACCAAACGGAAGCTGCACCCATTGGACAGCTTTATATTGAGTCCATTCCTTTAAATAGCACTGTTGTTGCAGGGCAGTTAAATGCTGACAATGCTGCTTATGTATTAGAACAATTACGTCGTTCGGCAGACTATGCCATGTCAGGTAAAAGTGTCGGTGTGGCTACAGCACCAGTACAGAAATCTATTATCAATGAAGCGGGTATTCACTTTAGTGGTCATACCGAATATTACCAGGAATTTGCTGGGGTACCGCGTGTAGTGATGATGCTGGCCACCAAGACTTTACGTGTAGCGCTAGCGACTACCCATTTGGCCTTACGCGATGTACCTGATGCCATTACGCCTGAACGATTGCATCAAATCATTGATATTCTGATTCATGATCTGAAAACCAAGTTTAGAATTGAACATCCGCATATTCTGGTCTGTGGTTTAAACCCACATGCAGGTGAGGGCGGTTATCTGGGGATGGAAGAGATTGAAGTCATCAATCCAGTACTGGAGACTTACCGTACTCAAGGTATCAATATGAGCCTGAGCTTGCCTGCAGATACTTTATTTACTCCTGAAAACTTGAAAGATGCCGATGCTGTTCTGGCGATGTATCACGATCAGGGCTTACCTGTGTTAAAATCTCAGGGCTTTGGTGAAGCCATCAATATTACTTTGGGCTTACCGTTTATCCGAACTTCTGTCGATCACGGCACAGCACTCTCCCTCGCAGGTACAGGCCTTGCGAAAAGCTCAAGCTTACATGTGGCTGTGGATTTGGCGCTGGATTTAGCGCGTCAATGATCTCGTCTTTATTACACGTTGGAAATGTCTATGTATCAGATTAATGCCTTAAACCCAAAAGATGAAGGGCATCACACGCGTAAGCGTTTTGGTCAAAACTTCTTACATGACCAACGTGTCATTGCCAAAATTGTGCGTTCCGTAAATCCGCGTGCAGGCGAAAATATTGTTGAAATTGGTCCGGGTCTGGCTGCTTTGACATCTCCTTTAATTGGTGAATGTGATGCCTTGACCGTACTTGAGCTGGACCGTGACTTGGCCGCTGGTTTGCCGGGTCGTGTGCCGCATCCTGAACGTTTAACCATTATTGAAACAGACGCACTGAAATACGATTTCACCAATTTGTTTGAAGAAGGTCGTCCGCTACGTGTAGTCGGAAACCTGCCTTATAACATTTCGACACCACTGTTGTTCCATCTCCTGGAATTTGGTGACAAAGTGAAAGACATGCATTTCATGCTGCAAAAAGAGGTGGTCGATCGTATTACAGCTTCACCGAACACCAAAGAATATGGTCGTTTGTCGGTGATGATCCAGTATTACTGCAAACCGACTTTTCTGTTTGAAGTGCCGCCAGGTTCTTTTAATCCGCCACCAAAAGTGACTTCTGCGGTGTTCCGTTTGGAGCCATATGATGTAAAACCGATCGTGGCAAAAAATGAAAAAGCTTTGGCTCGTCTGGTATCGCATGTATTTACCCAGCGCCGTAAGACTTTGCGTAATAGCCTGAAAGGGATGCTGGTTGAAGATGGTTTTGAAAAGGCAGGTGTGGATCCAATGGCACGTCCAGAGACACTGTCACTTGCCCAATTTGTGGCTTTATCTGATCAAATGGTAGCTTAAAAATAATGACCCGCACTGTTCGATACAATTATGTGATTGGTGATGTACAAGGCTGTTTTGAAGCCTTGAAGGCACTGCTGAAAGAAATCCGTTTTGATCCTGATCAGGACTTTGTCTGGTTTGCTGGTGATCTGGTGGCTAGAGGGGAAAACTCGCTGGGTGCATTACGCTTCATTAAAAAGCTTGTCGATAATGGCGTGGCGGCAACAGTGCTGGGTAATCATGACCTGACTTTGCTGGCTTATGCACGCGGTATTAAGCCGATTAAAGACAAGGATAATGTCCGTGATGTGATTGATGCGATCGACAGTGATGAGTTAATTGACTGGATCCGTAAACAGCCGATGTGTCTGTTTCCGAATGAACAGACGGTACTGACCCATGCCGGTATTCCCAATATCTGGGATGCAGCCAAGACGGCTGAATTGGCCAAAGAAGTAGAAGCCATTATTGCCCATGATGATTTTGAGGTGGTGGATGCTTTCTTAAAGGAAATGTTTGGGAAAGAGCCTACACTCTGGTCAGATGAATTAGAAGGTCATGATCGTACGCGCTGTATCGTGAATTACCTGACCCGGATGCGTTTAACTGACGCAGAAGGGCGTCTGGAATACAGTTTTAAAGATTCACTGGATGATCCGATGCCAGAAGGGTTTAAGCCCTGGTTTGAATTTGAATCGAAAACTGCCGCAACCCATCAAATTGTATTCGGGCATTGGGCTGCTTTACAGGGTAAAACCATTTCTGAGCGAATTCAGAATGTCGATGGTGGTTGTGTCTGGGGCAATCAGCTAATGGCTTATCGACTGGAAGACCAGCAAATGTTTGCCGTCGATAATCCGGTATTTTAAAATATTTAAAGCTCAAAAAAGCCACGTTGAACGTGGCTTTTTTATTGTGCTGATGATTAGTCTGCGCGAATCCAGGTCTGGTTGCGGCCCAGAACTGAAACACCCACACTGGCACGTAGCGTTAAACGCTTGCCGGTATTGTTTAGACGAACCTTGGCATCATAAATTTTACCTGCCAATGGATCAATGACACGACCTTTTTCATAATTTTTGGTGCCTTCAACGTGTTTCAGACCTTTTAGAATAGTCATGCCTAAAATCGGTTGATCGGTATAAGGGGCTGGACATTTATTACATTTTTCGCGTGGTGTATAACCTGGACGTGGCGTGATTTTCACAATCTTGCCTGAGTAAGTATTATTCGCTTCTTTTTCGATGACAATGATGGCTTTTGCTGCTCCAGTTTTATCATCAATTTGTTGCCAGGTTCCGCTAATATCTTGAGCCCACAGGTTCATCATGAATCCTGTAGTCAATGTGGCAAGGAGTATCTTCTTTAACATATCCATCATTCCAAAGAACTTTTCATTATTGCCCGCACATGTTAGGAAGATTGCACAAATAGTCAATAAATAATTAAAAATCATGGAATTAAATTTATAAAAAAAGCTGCCTGTTTGGCAGCTTTGAGAAAAAGTGTGAACTTATTCCTGGCGAATCCAGGTCTGGCTACGGCCTAAAGCAGAAACACCCACATAACCACGTAGGGTTAAACGTTTGCCGTTGCTGCTTAGACGAACCTTGGCATCGTAAATTTTACCTGCCAATGGATCAATCACACGACCTTTTTCATAATTCACGCTATCACCGACCTGTTTTAAACCTGTCAGTACGTCCATCCCCAGGATCGGCTGATTGGTATAAGGTGCAGGACATTTATTACAGGTTTTTTGCGGAGTATAGCCTGGACGAGGCGTTACTTTGACAATTTTGCCGGCATAAGTACCATTGCTGTCCTGACGGATTTCAATCAGTGCTTTGGGTGAACCAGTCTTATCATCGATTTGTTGCCATGTCCCGGTCAAGTCTTGTGCATAAATGGTCCCAGTCATGAATGTAGCAATGAGCATTAATCCTAATTTAGATTTATTCATTTATATTTATCCTTTTTTCATAGATGAAACAAACTATCCCAAACACAAGCGTGTGGTTTTTTAATTTTGGTTGATTTTAGAGTAATGAGCGTTGCAGATCGCTCGGTCAATCTGCTTTAAGCCTGTTGATTCCCCATGACAGAAACCTGTCGATGTTAATTGCTTTGTTACTGAATTTTCAGTAAAAGCAGAGAAATTCAGTAAGATCTTTAACATGGTAATGTCTTGCATTCTATCTCCTTATATTGCGCATCAAAATCCGTTTGATGCTAAGCCTGTTAAAGCAAATGAATCTAATATTTATATGCATGTTTTATATTGTATAAAAAAAGCATCTGTCTAATATTGATACAACTTAATGCATGAAAATGCAAGCTTCTGTGCACTAAGTCATGAATTAATCTTGTTTAATCCAAGTCTGGCTGCGTCCCAAGGCTGAAACACCTACATAACCACGTAGGATTAGACGTTTGCCATTGGCACTTAATTTAGCTTTGGTGTTGTAAATATTGCCGGATAAAGGATCAATCAGTTTACCTTGAGAGAAATTATTATTGCCTGCATCCTTTAAGCCGGTGAGTACATCCAGACCAAGAATCGGTTTATTGGTATAAGGTGCAGGGCAGGAAACACAGGTTTCGCGCGGTGTGTAGCCAGGACGAGGCGTAATCTTGGTAATTTTGGCGGTATAAACACCATTTGAAGTTTCACGAATTTCCAGAATTGCTTTAGCTGATCCTGTTTTATCGTCAATACTTCTCCAGGTACCTGAAATATCGGAAGCGAAAGCCAGATGACTGAAAAAGGTCAGGGCTAAAACGGATAATAATTGAACCTTTTTCATAGGTCTGTTCCTGAGTGAAAAATTCTTTATTTCCCTATAGTAAGAATAGTTTCATTCAGAAACAAACGTTAAATATTGATTGATGAGTCACATTTTTTGCAGATAAAGTATAAAAGTTGGCAACCAGATCGCAGTAAAAACGGCATTCACTGCCATGCCAAACGTAGCATAACGTCCGGCAACATTGCCACGCTGCCAGGCTTGAGCTGTACCAATCGCATGTGCTGCTAGACCTAGAGCCAGACCTGAAGCACGCTCATCATTGATATGTCGTAAAATAAATGGTGAAAATGCTGCACCAATTACGCCAGACAAAATGACGATCAGAATGGCCAGACTAACAGGTGCCTCCAGTAAGGTCGCAATATTAATTGCAATTGGTGTCGTGACTGCACGGGTGGCAAAGGCCATGATGTCGCCAGAAGACATATGTAGTAAATAGGCGAGACCCATCGGTAAGGCGACCGCACTGATACTGGCAAAAACCAGAATTCCGACAATAGCTTTCAGTGGCAGGTCATCATAACGCATGGCGGCTAGCGGAATCGCCAGTGCAACTGTGACATAACCAAGCAAATGGTTAAACAGTGGATTGACCTCATCCATATAATGCTCATAAGGAATACCCAGCACCAATAAAATCACCAGCACCAGGAACATGCTAAACACAATCACAGGAATTTGCGGAATAACACGATTGCAGGGTTTGGCAAGCAGATAAGCAATTAAGGTAATCGCAAAGCCATAAAGAACAGAAAACATGTGCGACTCCTATAACCAGCGTTTTGCCATTTTGGCGTAGATCCAAAGAGGGAGCAGAGTACTCAGGCATAACACCAGCATAAAGGCCGGAATTTTTTGTCCCATATGCATCAACATAATTAGCGCGCCTGCACTAATCGGTAAAAAAGCGAAGGCACTTTCTTTCATCAGCTTGTTATTAGTATCCACCAGACGCGCTGGAATTTTGCCAAAATAGCGCCAGGCAAATAAGGTGACTAGCAGGCTGATGAGTCCGACCAGATTGCCCAGTTCAGGGTGTTCCAGCTGGGTCATTAGCCAGACTGAAGCTTCACGAAATACAATAATTAAGAGGAGAGTGCTGATCCATGCTGGCCAGTCAATATGTTTTATCCGGTTCATTGGTGATGTCATTTAAAAGTTTACTTATCAAGTTTTACTCGATCTTACGCTGGATTTCAAACTCTTCAAGTGGACGCTGGAATTGAAGTGCTTGAGATCCCAGAATTTCTTCTATCGGTAAATGAGCCTGTTTGATCAACTGTTCCAGCTTCGGAGGTGCAATCCGTACATCGATATGTAACTGACCTTCATCATCATAATGTTCAGACTGAATCACGTTCAGCGCATAAAGTTGATTGCGCAGTTTGCCATAGGCAGGTTTCAATACCAGTTCAAAGTGCTGAATCTGACCCATTAATGCTTCATGCACGGCTTTGCGTAACAGATCCAGACCTTCACCACTATGTGCTGAAACATAGACCCGTTCAGGCTGACCGGGCTGGCGATAAATGATTTTGGCATCTTCACCGCTACAGTCGATTTTATTATAAACCCGTAACACCGGGACGTCGGCACCAATTTCCTTGAGCACCTTTTCAACGGCTTCAATTTGTTCAAGCATTTCCGGACTGCTGGAATCAATCACATGCAAAAGCAGGGTGGCTTCAACGGTTTCTTCCAGAGTTGCTTTAAAAGATTCGACCAGTGAATGCGAAAGATTACGCACAAAGCCTACCGTATCTGCCAGTACCAGATTACCGACGCCGTCCCATTGCAGGCGTCTTAAAGTTGGATCCAGAGTCGCAAATAGTTGGTCTGCTGCAAAAACATCGCTATCGGCCAGAATATTGAATAAGGTAGATTTTCCCGCATTGGTATAACCTACTAAAGACACGGTTGGAACAGCCGCTTTTTGCCGAGCAACACGGCCCTGAATACGGGTTTGACGGACTTTTTCTATTTTGGTTTTAAGCTGTCCCATGCGGATACGCAATAAACGGCGATCTGTTTCTAGCAGGGTTTCACCCGGACCACGCAGACCGATCCCGCCTTTCTGGCTATCCAGATTGGTACGGCTACGAACCAGTCGTGAAGACAGATGCTGTAATTGTGCCAGTTCAACTTGCAGTTTCCCTTCATAGGTACGGGCACGCTGTGCAAAAATATCGAGGATGAGTTCGGTACGATCAACCACCCGGCAATGCACCACATTTTCAAGGTTACGTGCTTGGGCAGGTGTCAGCGCATGATCGAAGATGACCAGATTGGCATCCAATTCTTTGACCCGTTCAGCAATTTCTTCTGCTTTTCCTGAACCCACAAAAAATTTGGCATCCGGTTTTAAGCGTTGAACAAAGAGATGTTCCAGAATTTCGGCATTTGCAGATTGAGCTAACAGATGAAACTCTTCAGCATCAAGGTCATCCAGCATTTGTACGCTCACACTGACCAGTATGACGCGTTCTTTTCCCTGATGTTGCTCAAAATATTCCACTCAGGCCAATCTCCAGTTGAAAACTTCATTTTAGTTGAAAATGAACTTTACAGATACTGAAATAGCGGGCTTTGTTTTAGAGTGCCGTGACAAACAGTTGTGCAAGTGTTACGAGCAGCGCCGTATATAACAGGGTACCACCCAAGATATAGCTCAATACTTTTAAGGGCCGAATCATCTCAGCTGATTTCACTGTTTCATCTTGCATGATGAGCATCCTTTTTAATCTAATATTTCGATTGATTTATTTTATTTAATTCATTCAATGAATTTAAATTGAAAATATAGATGTACTTGGTCGTTTTTTATTATCAATGCAAGTTGGACATGAACAGTATAAAATGAGTTTAATTCGTGGATATTCCCTGTATCTTGTTTAGGATTTAGTGACCTTTTTATGAACTCGACTGTACAAAATCAATCACCTGAGATACAAGGTTTTGCAAAATTCTTTCTTTATACAAGAAAAACGACTTCTGCATTAGCAGCCATCAGCCAGGGGTTTTATCTGGTTTACCGTCATGGTTTGTATAAAGATCCGAATAATCCGAACAATACCCGATATGTGCAGTATTTCTGTCGCCAGTTGTGCAAGGTATTTAATATTGAGGTTCAGGTCCATGGCGTGATTCCACGTGAGCCGGCATTATGGGTGAGCAATCATGTGTCCTGGCTGGATATCGCCGTTTTGGGTTCAGGCGCGCGAGTGTTTTTTCTGGCCAAAGCTGAAATTGAAAATTGGCCAATTCTAGGCAAGCTGGCTAAAGGTGGTGGCACCTTATTTATCAAGCGTGGTTCAGGAGATTCGGTCAGAATCCGTGAACAGATTACCGGCTTCCTGAAACAGAATATTCCAGTCCTGTTTTTTCCTGAAGCGACCACATCTGATGGACGCTCAATTAAAAAAATTTATGGACGTATTCTGGGTGCAGCGATTGAAGCGCAACGTCCGGTACAAATCTGTCTGATCTGTTATGTGAATCAGCAGGGTGAACTAGATATGGTGGCGCCTTTTATTGGGAACATCAGTTTTGCCAAACATGTACAGAATGTTCTGGAAATGCCTAAAGTGACAGCTCATCTGATGGCCTTACCAGCAATTTCGACTGAAGGGCATACAGTAGAAAGCCTGACTGCATTAGTACATGAAAATATGCTAGAAGGTTTGCAAAGGTTACAAACCAAAGTATTAAAAAAGCCTCATTAAGAGGCTTTTTTATTAGAAATACTCAGAGATATTCATTACATAAAACCTTCGATCGGGAGTATCGACAGGAATTTTATTGAGGCTTTTTGATACCACTTCATTCCTGGCTCTTTTTTAAAGGTCTTTGTTTCACCTTTGGCATTGCGGATTTTCCAGTTAATGTTCTGGTTGGCATCCAGAACCAACTTATAGGCATACTTGCTTAAATTCTTGTCCATGGTTTCGTGTACCGCACGGGCCAGATTAGGACTATTTAGCAATACGCCAATTTCAGTATTCAAATAAGCTGAGCGTGGATCGAAATTAAAAGAACCAATAAATACCTGTTTCTGGTCAATGGCCATCAATTTGGCATGCAGGCTGGAACGGCTCAGGCCTTTTAAGCTGACCTTCGCTTTTTGTGCCAGCTCTTCAGTATTGGCATTCAGGTTGTCGGCATCTGGCGCGGCCAAAAACTCGTAAAGTTTTACATCATTTTCTAGCAATTCCTGACGATATTTAGCATAAAAGGCATGGACCAGCGGCACGTCATTGGCCTTATAAGAATTGGTCAGTACTCGAACTTTGACATCTTCTGAAGCCAATTTCTTGAGACGTTCTGCACCCTGTTTTTCCGGTACAAAATAGGCCGACACGATATCCACACTTTCTTCCGGTTTTTCCAGATGCTGTAATAACTGGAAGTTCAAGTGATCTTCAGTCTTAGCCTTTGACTTGATTTTACTTGGTGGATCTTTGACGACTTCAGCTTCTACCCAATCAAGTTGAATGTTGTGTTCCAGCCATTTATCGAAAGCCTGTGAACGATTGGCCAGATTCAGGTAGTTCTGGATTGCAGTATCATGGCTATATTCTTCCAGCTGCTGTTTCAGGCTCGGGTAGCGTAGCGTATGATGACGAGGATTAACAATCTGCCGAACCGGATAGGCATAATCATCATTCCAGTATTCATCAAAAGAATGAATGATTTCATCAGAAGCGGCACCGACCAACATCACATCTACATCAGAGAACTGATAACTGTCACTGACGTTATAATATTGGTTACTCATATTACGGCCGCCAATCAGGGCAATCTGGTTATCGGCAATGAAGCTTTTGTTGTGCATGCGGCGGTTGATCCGTTTTAGATCCAGCAGCATATCCATGGCACGATATTTACGGAAACGGTAGGGGTTATACAGTTTGACCTCAATATTCTGGTGCTGATCTAGTGCCAGATAAATACCTTCCATTTTCTTGGCATTGTTATCATCCATCAACAAACGGACTTTGACGCCACGGTCTGCTGCCTGAATGAGGGCATGCAGAGCCAGTGCACCAATACGGTCGTTATCCCAGATGTAATATTGCAGATCCAGACTGCGTTCCGCTTTATTAATCAGCTGGATACGTGCAGCGAGTGCTTCGAGCGGATCTGGTAACACGTGATAACCGGTCAGGCCAATATTCTGCCGACGTAAAGGTTCAACAATCTGGGCCAGACTGGTTTGCGAGGTATCCGTTTCAAATGCCATCCGGCTAGGCTGTTCAGTTTGCGGAGGCAGCGTACTGCAAGCAGGAATGCCGAGTACCAGGCTGCAGCTCAGTAAAATGCCAGCTTTATAGCGGTAAGCTTTTGATAAGCCAGAGGGTTTTGAATGAGCGGAAGCGTGGGGAGCATTTACCATAAACATCAAAGACTGAAAAATTTGGATTGAGTATAATTGCCAGCTATGAAAAGATAAATATAAAGCCACTAATCAGCTCCTCGACTCGACAAGGCAAATCTATGTGGGATACCAGTTCCGTACTTTTTTATTTTTATCTAGGCATGGCCATTCTTGCCGTTTGGGCAGTGTATCAGGCCTGGTCGAGTCAGTCTCGTACAGAAACCATTCATCCCTTTAAAGCGTTTTGTCACCTGCTGGCTTTCTATCTGGCCTATTTACTGATTCCGTTGGTGTTCTTCAGTATTTATGCAGGATGGATGGGCTACTATTCGATTCATGAGTCTATTTTTATTTTTGTGATTAGTGCCGTACTCAGTTATGCACGTTTTATCGAGCCGCATTTGATTCGGGTTAAAACCACGCCTTATCAAATCAATCCTCAGCAGAAACTTAAAAAACCGGTACGGATTGCCCTGATTGCAGATTTACATATTGGCCTGTTTTCCGGACATGAACGCCAGTTAAGACAGATTGTACATAAGTTGAATCATCTGAAACCTGACTTGGTAGTGGTCGCAGGAGACTGGACTTATGAACCGGAAAATAAACTGGCACAGGAGCTGGCGGTCTTAAAAGAAATTCATGCGCCGGTATATTCGGTGACAGGGAATCATGATGAACAGTATCCTGGCCCTCCGATTCAGGAATTGCTTCGTTATGCGCTGGAAGTGAATCAGGTTATGGACATTGAAGGGCAGATTGTCGAGTTTGATGAATTTCGTCTGCTCGGGGTAGGGGATTTGTGGGCTGGAAAAACCGATATGCGCGCAATGCCGGATCTGCCTCAAGACAAGCCTTGGGTGATTCTGTCGCATAATCCAGATACCGTGGATATGGTGCCGAAATTGCCAACACGACCATTGATGCTTTCTGGACATACGCATGGTGGGCAGGTCGAGTTACCCTGGCTGACGGATTATGTGATGAAAAAGGTTTCCATTCTGGGCCATAAAAAAGGCTTGTACCGGCATGAGCATGCAGATGTATTTGTGACCGTGGGAACGGGCATGGTAGGGGTACCATTTCGTTTTCGCGTACCACCAACCATTGATATTATCGAATTGGTCTAAAAAAAACTGATTCATTCGCTGCTGTTAAAGCAGTAGCCAGAGCACAATAATAATCAGTAAAATAACGGCTGCGGTGATCCAGATTTTCTTTTCAATCTCACGGCCGGGCACACGTTTGCCGACTTGCTGTGCAGCCACCTCAGTATCTTTAGCGATGCTAAGGTTGGGATGATCTGGAACTTCCAAAGATGTAGTTACCACCGGAATATTTTCATCAGCATCATCAGTAAAGCGTGGGCCGATATTGCCTTTATTGTCTCGATTAAGCGCCAGATCATGCTCTCTGACAATTTCATCAATGACCTGTATCGCCTGTGATTCATCTAAAGCTGTATGCGTCCGGATATAGCGAATGGCGTCCAGTTTTTTATCATCCTCTAGCAGAATCACAATATCTACCAGCTGTTCTTGAGTAAGTTGCTCAATAAGATCCTGCATCACTCTGTCTCATTCTCTGGCTTTATTTATTTGATTGTTCCCGAAATATCAGCAAAGAAGTAGCAAGTTTTTGTTGTGAAATCATAAAAAAAAAGCCAGCATGAACTGCTGGCTTTGATCGAGATGACTTAATCTGTCAAGATCCTTAGATCTGATTGTTTACATCATCATTTTTAGTTTCACGGATCAGCAAGAATGCAAGTAATGACAGGATAGAGGCTGCTGTGAGGTAATAACCTACTGCAGACAAGCCATACGTTGTTGCCAGTTTGGTTGCAATCAGTGGCGCAAAAGATGCACCAAAAATACCTGCCAGGTTAAAGGTCAGGGCAGAACCGGTATAACGTACTGAAGTAGGGAAGATTTCAGACAATACGGTACCAATCGGACCATAAGTCAGACCCATGATCGCTAGGCCAATACATAAAAAGAAGAACACAACCAGCGTACTGCCTGATTCAAGCATATCGGCAAAGAAGATACCGAAAATAGCAGAGACCACACATACCGCGATTGAAGTTGTCTTACGACCGAATTTTTCTGCAAGAACTGCTGAAAGTGGAATAAATGCAGCAAAGCACAAAGTTGCAACTAATTGCAATTGAAGGAATTCTTCACGTGTATAGCCGAGCTGTTTAGTACCCCATTGCAATGCGAATACAGTCGTCAGGTAGAACACCACGAATGTACAGATCGCAGCGATGGTACCCAATACCAGCATTTTAGAATGCTTTTTGAATACTTCGAAGAAGGGTACATTCACTTCTTTCTGCTTTTTCAACACGTTCTGGAATGCAGGGGTTTCATGCAATTTCAAGCGAATCCATAAACCCATAATCACCAGTAGCGCACTAGAGATAAATGGAATACGCCAGCCCCATTGCATGAACTCTGCTTCAGACATGAATGCGCCAAGCGTCAAGAATGAACCTGTTGCCAGAATGAAGCCAATTGGTGCACCAAGTTGCGGGAACATACCATACCAGGCACGTTTGCCTTCTGGCGCATTTTCAGTTGCCAGTAGAACCGCACCTGACCATTCACCACCCAAACCAAGACCTTGGCCTAAACGGCAAAGGGCCAGCAATAGTGGCGCAGCAATACCGATTTGTGCATAAGTTGGCAATAAACCAATGGCAACGGTAGAAAGACCCATGGTCAACAAGGCCGCGACCAGTGTCGCTTTACGTCCGATCCGGTCTCCCAGATGACCAAAAAGTGCAGCGCCGATTGGACGGGCAATAAAGGCAATCGCAAAGGTTGCCAGCGACTGAATAGTCGCAGTCATAGGATCTGTACTTGTAGGGAAGAACAGATAAGGGAAAATAATAACGGCAGCTGTGGCATAAATATAGAAATCGAAGAACTCGATTGTAGTGCCCACTAAACTTGCTGTTAAAACACGAAATTTTGAATTGGTTGCTGTAGTTTCTGTTACAGCGATAGAATCTGAAGACGCCATGAATAACCTTACACTTACTAAAAATAAAAAACTTAGTTTTAAAAGCGTAATCTTTTTAAAAAAGGCGTAATTTTTTAAAAAAACAACTGCAATCTTCTCGTTTCAACTCGCTCAGGGTCACTGAAATGGAGAAATGAGATGATTAAATCACGTAAAGATAGATAGACAGAAAATGTGATCCTGCGCCTATCAATACAAAAATGTGCCAGATAGCGTGGGTATATCTTACTCTTTTCAAAGCGTAAAACAATGCACCTACAGTGTATGCTAAGCCACCAATGATCAGAAAGGTTAAAGATTGAGCACTTAAGTACTGCTGCATATCGTCCATAACCAGTAGTGCCAACCATCCCATGACCAGATAAGCGACCAAAGAAAGTTTCTGGAAACGGTTGATGAAAATGAACTTGAATAGTGTTCCCAGTACAGCAATCACCCATAAGGCAATCAGTAAATACTGGGCTTTGGCCGTTGGAATCGCAATCGACAGGAAGGGGGTATAGGTACCTGCAATCAGGTAGTAAATTGCCGTATGATCAACTTTTTTGTAAAAATAGCGTCGGTCTGCAGCGGTAGACATATGGTAGAGCATAGAAGCGGAAAACAGCAGAATCATGCTGAAAGCATAGACCCAAAGGCCAATCCATTGTCCTGTACTCAAATAAGAGCCTTTAATAATCAATAAAATACCGGCAATCAAAGCCAGCGCAGCACCAAGGCCATGACTAATATAATTAATCCGTTCCTCATTGTGATCATAATCTGGAACTAGGGGAGCATTCTGCATGATTGTCATTCTTGTTTAAATATACACTTGTATAATAATTTAATTTTGCTTTTAAGTTAAGAACAATTAAACTTGAGCAGCAATTCATATCAGGTTTTTCTTATGTCGACATCGACTTCTCTCTCGGTTCAGGAACAACAATTCTTGGAGGCTTTTCAGCAAGCCTTTGAAACTGATCATTTTGATCGTCTGATCTTAAGTCAGTATAAAGGTGAACTTGAACAATTGGAGAAAATGACCTTTAGAGTCATTTCGCTCAATGAACAGAAGGTTTTGAGCTGTGTCTATCGATACAAGACTCAGGATGTCACCAAAAACTATCCTTTGAATGAAGCCTTGACTCAAGTAACGGAATTATTGGCCTGTTGCAAGCAAGCTAACCTGTTCACCGATCAGGAAGAATTGCAGCTGAAGAAAAACAAGAAAAAGGCCATGCTGACACGAAGTAAAGCTAAACCTGCCTCTACAAAGACAAAAGCCGAGCAGGGCCATGACCGGGTTAAACAGCGTTATGTCGATCAGGACAGTGTATTCCTACAGCATTTAGGAATCACCGATCAGCAAGGCCAGATCATTCCGAGCATGGCGCGTAAGTGGAAACAGATTAATAAATTTGTCGAGATTTTCTCAGGCGCACTGGCTCAAATCCAGCCGCAGGAACAAGGATTACGTATCGTCGATTTCGGTTCAGGTAAGGGATATTTAACCTGTGCGCTATATGATTATATGCAAAAACATGGTCAGACGCCGTATGTCACCGGCGTAGAGCTGAATCCCAAAATGGTCGAGTTCTGTCAGAATGTTGCACAGCAATCCGGTTTTAGCCAGCTGGATTTCTTCCAGGGTGATGTGCGTACCTATGAACCGGAACGTCTGGATGTAATGATCGCTCTGCATGCGTGTGATGTGGCGACCGATTTTGCGATCCATAGCGGTATTCGCCTGAATGCACAAATCATCATGTGTGCTCCATGCTGTCATAAAGAGTTAAGACCGCAATTACAGAGTCCGAAAGTGCTGTCGCCAATGTTGCAGTTTGGCATTCATGCTGGGCAGCAAGCCGAAATGCTGACGGATACCATTCGTGCCTTATTGCTTAAGGCGTATGGGTATGAAACCAAGGTCTTTGAATTTGTGGCCCTAGAACACACCAGTAAAAATAAAATGATTCTGGCGACCAAACGGAAGGATTATGGACAGCCCGATCAGGCTGTTCTCGCCCAGATTCAGGCATTAAAAGAGATGTATGGAATTCAAAAACATTCACTGGAATTGTTATTGAATAACCAGTGGGATCAGCAGGGAATTGGTTCTAAATGCTAGACAATCACAATCTTAAGATCGTGTCAGGCAGCTGGGATGAGTTAGCCCAAGATGCCAGAGTGATACGTGAAGCCGTTTTTATTCAGGAACAGCAAATTGCTCCCGAAGATGAATGGGATGCTGAGGATGCAATCTCTACGCATTTTGTGGCTTATTTACAGGATCAACCCGTTGCAACTGCACGCTTATTAAAAAATCACAGTATTGGTCGTGTAGCTGTGTTGCAGTCGGCACGTGGTACGGGTATCGGCCAAAATATCATGCAGGCTGTGATTGATCAGGCCAAGACAGAGCAACGTGAATTCCTAAAGCTTTCTTCACAGGTACATGCGATTGGCTTTTATCAGAACTTGGGTTTTGACGTGCAGGGTGAAGAATATCTGGATTGTGGCATTCCACATATAGATATGTATCTCAGCTTAAAAGACTAAAAAATAAAAAAGCGAGGAAAACCTCGCTTTTTTAAATTTGATCTTGGAACTGCTTAGTGGCCATGAGTGGTATTTTCGTCATGGCTAGCATTGTCCATCTGTGCATGTTCTTCAGCAGACATATTGTGCTCTTCCACGCTCGTCTCATGAGTCTGATGAGATGAAGAGGTCGCCTGACGAGCTTCACGGTCAGCCTGTGCTTTGGCTAAAGCTTCTGGAGACATCGCAGGTGCATTCTTAAATGCATGCTGCTGGGTATTTTCTTTCTTTTGCTGGCTTGGCATGTAGTCTGGTTCATTACTGACCGCAAGCCAGAAAAACAACATGAATAATCCACCTAAAATACAGAAGATAATCAGTGCTTTCCAACCCCAAGGTGATTTTTCAGGTGAACTGTGATCAGTCATATGCATGTACCCATCGTGGATGTCTAACTCATGTAACTTTATAACATAAATTGCCTGGAAAGCAGATCAAAATGTGTCATTTAGAGAGAATATCAAACTTAGAAATTCTATGGCGTTGAAATAAAAAAAGAGGAGCTAAGCTCCATTGCTGTCCCACAATTTTTCACAAGAGGAAGCTCAAATGAGCTTCCTCTTGTTTTATGGGTATTTTATCGGGTGAAAATAAAGCTTTTAAAGTTCTTCAGGTTTCAAACAAATTCACTTGAATTA
>NZ_VOZD01000036.1:0-24191 GCF_013419915.1 Acinetobacter sp. YH12043 | reverse complement strand
AAGCACGTAGTGTTCATGGATTTCTAGGAGGGATTTACGCGTCCTTGTGTGCATATCAACTGATCCATAAAAATAAGCCAACAATTCAAATTATGAAGTCATCGGCTTAAGCAGGATTCGGGTTATTTATAATCTTAGAACCTAATAAAAACCCAAGTAAACCAACTTGGGCTTTGTTAAATTTATTCATACTCACTATAATTTTGTATTTTCCAAATACAAACACCTAATTTTGTAGTGCCAAAAACTTCTCAATCGCCTGCTGTGCAATCGCAGCATCTTGGAAAGACTTCACGCCAGAAACCCCCATCCCACCAACCAACTGACCCTGATACAGAATCGGCTCACCACCTTCTAACATCCCAGAAAAAGTATCCATCGTCAGAAAGCCCATTTGACCGCCTTTGATAATATCTTCAAACAGTTTGGATGGGCGGCGACTAATGGCAGAACAACGTGCTTTTTCCAGACACAGGTTTGCTGTCATCGGTGAAGCACCATCCATACGCTTCATTGCCAGCAAATTGCCAGTTTCATCAACTACAGCAATACTAACATTAAAGCCATTTTCTAGCGCATATTCATAGGCCTGATTTAACAAAAACTCAGCGTCGCTTAAAGTCAGATAATGTTTGGTTTTCATTCAACTATCCAATTTCTAATTTATCAATTTCAAATCTTTGCGGTCTAATTAAAAGAATAAAATAAGCCCGAAGGAATTCGGGCTTATGTTCCCTCTCCTTTTAGGAGAGGGTTAGGGAGAGGTTGTATTACCCTTTCATTTCAGCAAAAGTTTCTTTAGCCGCTTGAATCGTAAATTCAATATCTTCATCACTATGCGCAGCTGAAATAAATCCCGCTTCAAATGCAGATGGAGCCAGGTTCACACCACGACTTAACATGCCATGGAAGAATTTCTTGAAAGCTTCTACGTCACATTTCAGCATTGAATCAAAGCTGGTGATGTCTTCTTGATCAGTGAAGTACAGACCAAACATGCCGCCCACTTGCTGGGTCTTGAATGGAATACCGGCTTCATCCGCAGCTGCTTGTAAACCTGCAAGAAGTTTTTCAAGTTGAGCAGTCAGTTTTTCATAAAAACCTGGCTCACGCAGATGTTTAAACATCTCGATCCCGGCACGCATTGCTAGCGGGTTACCGGACAAAGTACCTGCCTGATACACGTTACCTAGTGGCGCGATGCATTCCATCACTTCACGCTTACCGCCAAAAGCACCGACTGGCAACCCCGCACCAATAATTTTACCCAAAGTCGTTAAATCAGGAGTCACGCCATAATGTGCCTGAGCACCACCAAGACCCACACGAAAGCCTGTCATCACTTCATCAATAATGAAGACTGAACCATGTTCGTCACAGACATCACGAATAGCTTGTAGAAAACCATCAATCGGTTTCACCAGATTCATGTTCCCTGCCACTGGCTCTACGATCACACCGGCAATTTCTGAACCGAACTTGGCAAAGCATTCTTTTAAAGTGGCGATGTCGTTATAAGGAAGAGTTAAAGTATGTTTGGCAAAATCAGCAGGTACACCCGCAGAAGTCGCTTCACCTTCGCCTTTAGTTAACAAGCCAGAACCTGCTTTTACCAGCAACGAGTCAGAGTGACCGTGATAACAACCTTCAAATTTTACGATCTTGTCACGACCAGTATAACCACGTGCCAGACGAATCGCAGTCATGGTCGCTTCAGTACCAGAATTCGTCATACGTACCAATTCAATGGATGGCATGATGTCGCAAATGATATCTGCCAAAGTGGTTTCATGCACGGTTGGTGCACCAAAGCTTAAACCATCAACAGCTGCATCTTGCACCGCTTTAATGATTGATGGATGCGCATGACCCAGAATCATTGGGCCCCATGAACCCACATAGTCCACATAGCGCTTGCCATCGACATCGTACAGATAAGCACCTTGTGCTTTCTCGATAAAGATAGGCGTACCACCCACGCCATTGAAAGCACGTACAGGTGAGTTAACACCACCCGGAATATGTTTATTGGCTTGTTTAAATAGTTGTTCTTGCTTTGGAGATAAACTCATGAGAATCACTCAACTCAAAAATACAATAAGAAATAAAAATTAAGCTTGTTCAGCAAATAGTTCCGACCAATCATACACTCGTTGACCGACAGTCGACATTGAGCGACCCAATACATCACTAATGACTGCACACAGATCTGCACCAGCCTCGATGACCTCTTTCGAGTTTTCCACCGTCAAACCGCCAATAGCGCAAATCGGTACATTTAATTTTCTTTTGGCTTGTTTTAAGGTTTCCAGACCAATATTACCTGCTTCTGGCTTGGTATCAGTCGCATAGATCGCGCCAAAGGCTACATAATTAGCCCCATCAGCAATGGCTTGTTCAGCAAGCTCAAGTGAGTTATTACAACTGCGGCCAATCAATACATTTTTAGGCAAACGCTCAACAGCTTCCTGGATTGAACCATCATCCTGACCCAAATGCACGCCTACGCCATATTTTACTGCAGTTTCCAAATCGTCATTAATTACAAATGGAACTTTGTACTGTTCACACATTTGTTTCATATATTCGATTTCGTAAGCCTGATCTTCTTTCGCTACTTTTTTACGACGATACTGAAGTACCGCAACTTCATAAGTCGCCATTGCACCTTCAAGTTTTGCCAGGAGAAGTTCAATAGGATCATCATTGGTAATTAAATACAAACCGCGCATGACTGCCGCCATTCAAAATACATACGCTATTATAGGCATAAATGGGCGAGTTTCCCCATCCTAAACACTGAATAATACCCGATTCAGGGATTAGATTATTATTTGTACTTTTTATACAGGTGATTGATCAATATCCCTATTTTCAGTGATAGGCGACTGCGAGAATTTACGTTTTAATGGTTTTATAACAATAATGATAAAGTGTTAATGCTTACGCCCTCCGACAAACGCTTTTAGGATTTTGCAGATAACTTAGTGGAGAAGTTGCAAAATTCTGAAAGCGATTTTTTTATGTCCGGATTTTACGATTCCTGTGTATAAAATTGCTTGAATACCATTAATCACAAAACTTAAAGAAAACTTCAAAATACCTAATTTCAGGGATAGGTCTACATGCATTAAAGGATTTAAATAAGTTCGAACACAACACATAAATAGAAAAGCAAAAGCTGTGTTTTATCTACCAGATCCTTTCTAGCTTTGGGTAAACCGTTTATGGGGAGACGTGTCAAAGCTAGAAAGGATCGACCCATCTAAGCAGAACTGACCATCTTATCTCTCAAACTTGGTTCATTCATCTCGTGAATATTTTCTAAATCATTCAGATAAATTAAAAATACGTCAATGCAGATCTTTCTATTTTTTTAAATATAAAAAAAGCCCGGAGAAGGTCGCTCCAGGCTTGGAAAACTGATTTATTCAGTGAATTATACTCTTTGATAAAATACTGAATAAGCAATAAAACAATTAATAGAATAATAACTCTACACTTGCAAGTGTTTTTATCGTTTTTATTGCAATACTTAAGCATAAATCCGATAAAACGTCATAAGCCCTAACTTGGAATTTTGTCGTGCTTACGATCGACCAGGCTCAGGTTACCACGTAATACATCGGCAAACATACGCCAGTCTGAAATAAAACTGTATAGCGGCTGTTTAAAGCTGGCCGGTTTATTCTTTTCAAAAATGAAATGACCAATCCAGGCACAGGCATAACCTGAGAGTAGTCCATAGGCCAGATATTTAGCTTTACGCTGATGAAGGGCTTTGCTAAAAAAATATAAACCGATACTGCTGCCTGCGACATGCAAACGGCGGCTCATAATATGGCGATGCTCGGTTAGATAAAACCGGTAAAACTCATGATAGTCATGAATCGGCATTTGTGGAGAAGTCAGTTCTGCAATCTCATTGCTCGGCTGCACTTGTGCATTCATTATCATCATCCTGATCTTTTTTCTTCACCTTAGCGCATAATTTAGGCAATTAAAAGTACCTTTATTTTCATGTAATTCTGTACCTGAATTTGGCTTAGATATTGAATTGTCATGCTTTCAGTAGAAACCGGCGAATGAGATCAGCATTTTAATTTTTCCATTTCCATTTTTTTCAATCGGTCAAGTCTTACATCAGATTGGTTTTTCGTTACAATCAGCCGCTCAAAAGTCTAAAAAATATTTCCGTTTCATATCGGAATTTCATGCAAGCGAATAAAAATTCAATTTATTTTTTAATATTTTTCAATAAATTGAATAGACAGGATGATTATCATGGTTGAAGTTGAACTCAAGTTCCAGATTCCCGCGGTACGCCGTACTGCCCTGCTTAAGGCACTTGATCCCAAGAAATCTCAACAGATCCTGCTTCAAGCCAAATACTATGATACTGCAGACCGTCAACTGGCCCAGCATGGAATTGCCCTACGCCAACGATTAGAAGGCAGTCGTTGGGTTCAGACGTTAAAAGCGGCAGGCAAAAGCCACATTGAACGTTTCGAGCATAATCATGATCTGGGTGAATTAGAATATTCTCCTGAGCTGGACCTGAGTATTTACAAGCAGTCTGCTGAAGCGCAAACCTTGCTTAATCGTGCTTTAGGTGATCAGTTTGACCAGCTGCAATTGCAGTTTGAAACCGATATTGCCCGTACCTTGCGCGTGATTGAATATGAAAACACATCAATCGAAGTCAGCCTGGATATCGGCTGTATTCGCACGCCTCATGCTGAACAGGAAGTGCATGAAGTTGAATTCGAGTTAAAGCATGGCTCAATTCAGGATTTGCTGGCCTTTAGTTTTGAATGGGTCAAAAAATATCAGCTGTGGCTGGATGTACGCAGTAAGGCAGAAATTGGGAATTTGTTAGCGACTCATCAGAATGTAAGTCCCGCTACTTTTGCCAAAGAATTCCAGATCAGCAAAAAAGACAGTGCGGGTAAAAACCTGTGTCATCTAGTGGCCCAGCAAATGCAGCACCTGTTACCCAATATTGCGGCAATCTCCGCGCAAGTGGCAGAGCAGGAACATATTGATCAGGCACAACAGGCCTTGGATCATCTCTATCTGACCCTACTTTTGTTTAAAGATTGGCATCCCCAAGTTTCAGACAAATGGGCGCATCAACTTGCCGCATTTAAACATCAGTTTGAACATCTGCAACATTTACAGCACATGCAAAACACTCTGGCTGGCTTCCTGCAAAATCCTATGACCGCAGAGAACCTGACTAAAGATATTCTCTATGCCAAAGAGAAGCTGGGCAATCTGGTGAAATCCACCCAAAATGTGCATCACTATCTGGAATTGCTGATCTTCAGCTTAAGTACAAATGAAGCTAAGCCGCTGGAATTGAAATCTGCAGCGCAAACTACCTTGCAGCAACAATACAAAGTCTTGCAGGAACAGATGAACCAGACTGATATTACCAATTTTGAGAGTCTGGATCAGCTAGCAATTCGCATTCAGGAATTAAAATTCAGCTTCCCAATTTTGACCACGATTTATGATGTCAAAAACCTACAAAAATACAGCAAGGCTTTAAATGATGCACAGCAGGCAGCAAATGAATATCAGACATTGGCCTCCTCTGCCCTGTATATCCAGCAGACTGAGCTGGAAGCCAGTGACTGGTTTGTGTTGGGTTGGCTGACTGCCAAGCAGGAAGTCTATGCACAGCGCTTACTGGAAGCGACAGAACAGTTTCTGGTCAGCCGCAAATTTCTTAAATAAGTATTTAACTGACTTTCAAAGCACGCTACGGCGTGCTTTTTGTTGCACAAGCACATCACAATACTTTTGTTGTTTGGTCTATATTGATTGTTATGAGCTTCATCGAGAAGGAATGGCCCGATGGCAGAAATCGAACTCAAATTCCAGATTCCGCAAAGTATACGTCACCAATTCGAACAAGATTTTCAGCAGTACGGGCCAACTCGACATCATTTATGTGCCAAATACTTTGATACTGCCGATCAGCAGTTACAGCAGCACAAAATTGCACTCCGGCAGCGTCTGGAAGATCAGCAATGGTTTCAGACCTTAAAAGCACCGAGCCAGCATCAATTTGAACGCTTTGAGCTGGAAGAAAGACTGGATACCGCACCGGACAACTGTGATTTAAAAGCTTATGCCAAGCATAAACAGGCTCGGAAGATTCTAAAACAGGCACTTCACACCCTAGATACGTCTCTGACTCTACAATTTGAAACTGATGTAGAGCGGGATCTCTGGATTGAAAATTACCGAGGAAGTCAGATTGAAATTGCACTGGATAGAGGTGAGATTCGTTCTAATGGCCAGACCTTGGATATTTATGAAGTTGAATTTGAGCTCAAAAGTGGCAAACTTGATGACTTAATTGATTTTGTTAAACCCTGGATTCAACGCTATCAGTTATGGATAGATGTACGCAGCAAGTCCGAGCGTGGTTATGCCTTGTTAAATAATGCAATTGATCTCCCTGTTCAGCATCAAACAACTTTACAGCTCGCAGCTAAAGACGATATTCATCATATCTTGCAAAAAATTATCACCAACTGTCTGACGCACCTGTTTCCCAATGCGACGGCGATTGCGCTAGAGAATTACAATAGTGACCATGTGCACCAGGCCCGCGTCGCTATCCGGCGTTTACGCAGTGCCTTAAAAATCTTCCAGCCCTATCATCAGGATTTGCCAGAGGAATGGCAGGATCAGTTACGCAATACCTTCCAGCAATTAGGCTCTACTCGGGATCGCGATGCTTTAGCTGAAAGTCTGCTTCCTCAGCTAGAAGCTGCGGGTTCACCAGTATTGCAGTTGCCTCCAACCCAACAGGATCAGGCAGATATTAGCCAATTATTCAGAAAGCCAGCTACGATGGAGCTGATACTGGAGCTACTACAATTTAGTCAGGATCAGAGTGCAAACCAGCAAAAGTCCTCGCATAAACTCCTGTGTAAAGGACTCAGCAAACTGCATCAGAAAGTCTGTGCAGATGCAGAGAATTATCAGGAACTGGATATTGAATCACGCCACCGAACCCGCAAGCGGGTTAAACGCTTGCGTTATAATGTGGAATTTCTGCAAAGCCTGTTTCCGGAAAAGGAAATCAAAAGATATCTGAAAGCGTTAAAGCCCTTACAGGAGACTTTAGGTCATTATAATGACCTGTTTGTCGCAGAAAGCCTGTATAGGCCTTATGCCAAAAAACATTCCAAGGCATGGTTTGTCATCGGCTGGCTCACCGCAGAACAGCAGCATCTGTCGGAACAGGCTGCCGAGCAGTTACAAAAATTTTCTCACACCCAGCCATTCTGGTAAGAGATAAATAGACAAAATTGCTCTAGCGATATTTTCCATATACTTTCCAGGTATTGTTATCAGCTAATGGATCGCTATAACTATCGCTGCGCTGCTTACGCGGCTTATCACGGGCATCAACCAGTTCAAAATGTGGTTCGACACTGAGGACGATGCCATTCACATAGAACCGAGTCCGGGTGTATTCACTTTGACCATGCTGGAATACATAAGTACGCAGATCTACAAATTCACGATGTGCCACAAGTGCCGCTGTCTCATCACTGTCTAGCCAGCGTTGCATGGCCTGAATCTGTTCCGGTTCAAATTGCCCACATTTTTCAATCAGACTAGCAATGCCTCGAAAAGTCTTGGATTCTTTGGCGCGGGTTTTATTAATCCGGATGCGGTCCACATGAAAATAGAATAAAGGCAGATTCAAATGGCTTGGCAAATGAATCGCATCCAGAACTTCATCTTCCATAAAAGGCTGAAACAGGTCTTGTGCCCTTTCAATCAGACCCAGCCATTGCTTGTAATATTCTTCGACCTGCGACTTGGTGCCATAATAAATTGGCAATCCTTCCACATTGGCCAGATTTGCTGGTGGCCAGATATTCTGGCGTAATAAGGCAATATCACTTTTCAGACTCTGTACAGCAATTGCATCTTGCATGAGATTTACATTTTTATTGCTTAGGCTATTTTTAGATTAAGGCAAAGGTTTAGTTTCTGCAAGGCTTTGCCTATAATTAGTGATTAAGATTTTATTATCAGGAAAAATTCATGGTTCAAAAGATTGAAGCAACCGATGTAACCGAAGAAGAAGCGTTAAATGCTGCATTCTTTGAACGTGCTGATGAATTTATTAAACAGGCCAACGAATTTAGCCGTGTAGAAAAAGGCTCTCAGGAAAACCCGGCAGAAAAACGTGGTCAAGTCAGCGCTGCAATGCTGTTTGGTACTGCCCGCTTTAATACCTGGGTCGCTGCCAACAATTTCAAAGATGGCAACGAGATGCGCGACGCTAAAGATCAGGTCATGTCTTATATCTTGCAGCAATTTCAGATGATGCTGGAAGATAACTATGATGAATACTGTGAGCAGTTTGAGAACTATTTACGTTTCCGTCGTAATGAAGAGTTTCATGCCAACAAGCATCAACACGACCACGATCATTAATGAAAGCCCTACGGGGCTTTTTTTAAATCTTTGATTTTTAATTTGACTTTAATACTGGATTCATCCTATAAAAAATGAATAAAAATTAAACGATGACCAAAAATATCATGCAACAACTGCCCTTTCCAATTATAGATCCGCATATTCATCAATGGGACCCTTATACCACACCGCATGCCGCAGCCTCAGCCGTAAAATTATTTGGCAAACATCCCAAACTGCTGAACAAAATGGTGCGACTGATCAAGCCCAAAGCGGTGATCGATACCATTGGTCTGACCGAACATCTGACCGCGCCTTACCTACCTGAAAATTATAAACGTGACATCGGTCATTATCAGGTGGAACAGATTGTTCATATAGAAGCAAGCTGGCATGAGCATAAAGGTACTGGCGTGGTTAATGAAACCAGGTTTATTGCCGGGCTGCCTTTTGCTGAACAGAATATTCAGCTAGGCGGCATTGTGGCTACAGCTGATCTTCGTCAAAAAAACTTTAAACAGCTGCTGCAATTACATCAGGAAGTTTCGCCTAAATTACGTGGTATTCGTAAAATGGCATCGTTCCATGCCGATAAAGGCATTCATGCCTGGACCGATGAACCGCATTTATACTGCAATAAGAAATTTCTGAAAGGATTTGAGGAATTAGCCAAAGCCAATTTAAGTTTTGATGCCTGGGTTTATTCTACCCAAATTTCTGATGTGGCCCATCTGGCCAAAACATTTCCTGAAACGCCGATTGTGCTGGATCACTTGGGCACACCTGCCGGCATCTTTGGGAAAGTCGGTAAAGCAACAGGACAAACAGCACAGCAGCGAGACTATATTTTTCAGACCTGGAAAGAAGACTTGGCTGAACTGGCAAAATGTCCGAATGTGTATAGCAAAATCTCCGGTCTGTTTATGCCTGTACTCGGTCACCGTTTTCATTTAGATCGAAAACTGGCAAAAAAAGATGAACTGATTCAGCTCGCGGCTCCATTGATCCAGCATGCCCTACAATGTTTCGGTAAAGATCGCATCATGTTTGCTTCGAATTTCCCGATGGATCGTGTCAGCACAGATCTGGTCACCATCATTGATGCCTTTAGCGATATTGTTCAGGACTACAATGAAAATGCGTTAAAGCCGATCTTTTATGAAAATGCTAAAGCGTTTTATAAATTAGAAGAATAAGAGTCTGGATCCTTAAAAAAGGAGGAAAATACATATGCTCTGGGAAGAAATGATCGCTAGTCCCTTGTCAGAAAAGCTTTTATATACTTGCTTGGTGATCTGTTTTAGTGGAATCGCATCCTACTATTACCAACATATGATCCACTTGCCCTTTAATAAAGATATCGCTTTAGGATCAATCTTGGTATCAGGTGGTATTTTCCTTTTTCTCTTTGCCACTTTCTGGTGGAGCTTGCCCTGCGCTGTATTATCTGGTGTTTTAGGTGGAATCCTGTTCACCAGAAAAGTTACTTAAATTGGGCTTTTAATAATATGGTAAATCAAAAAATCCCCTCACTTGAGGGGATTTTTTATCAACACTATGATGTTTTCACTTGCTTACCGTACTGATCAGCCATGACTTCGACCAGTTGATCCGGTTTAACATATTTTTTGATAACGGCATCGACATCTGCCTTGGTCAGCTTGGCAATCGCCTGATCACGTTTCTCCCGATAGATCAGATTACGATCTTTTTCCAGTTGTGGAATCAGCATGCTGTGAATACGGCGATCATCTTCTAGTGCAGTGACGCGCTGTTTCAAAATCGTGGCTTTCGCTGCTTCAACTTCCTGCTCGGTTACCCCTTTGGCCAGAAGCTCATTCAATACCTTATGCACAGCTTGTGACACCTGCGCTGATCGGCCAGGCGTATAATTTGCCTGAATACCTAATGCGCCTGAATCAATCCATTCATCATACTGAGCATTGGCACTGAAGCCATAAACCAGCGCATTTTTCTCACGCAGCTCCTGTGCTAAACGTGACGACAGCTGTGAATCACCCAGAATATGCCGGAAGACCAGCATGGCTGGCAAATCTACATGTTCTGCACCGACCGGGAATGTCATGACAGCCTGATAATGACCGAACTCGCGCTGTTCAGACAACGCATGGATTTTCTGTGCCGGATAAACTGTATATTGACCACTTAAGCGCTCATAAGGCTGCTTCGCTTTCCAGCTCGCAAAGTTATTTTTGAGGACTTTGCTCACGGACTTCGGATTAAATTCCCCTGTCACTGCGATCTGGGCATGATGCGTATTAAAGAACTGCTGATATAACGCTACGACATGTTCACGAGTAGCAGCCTGAATCTGTTTTTTTGCCAGTTCAGGTTCAAAATGATAGCGAAGGTCACCCGGCTGATAAATCTCGGTCGCGCGAGACATGGTCAGGCCGGCCACCATATTGGGCTCAGTATAAGGACGGTCTAACGCAGACAGGCTTTGTCCTTTAATCAGGTCAAACTGGCTCTGCTCAAAGGCCGGTTTATTGAGCACATCCAGCACATACTGGAAAAATTCCTCAAACTTCTCTTTTTTGGCACTGATCTGAATGCTCATGCCATTTTCAGAGGAACTGGCCGTGGCTGAACCACCGGACTCAATAATTTTATCGGCAATCTGTTGCAAGCTTTGGGTTTCAGAAGAACGCAGCAGTAAGTAAGCTGTCAGATCCAGAATCTCGCCTTTATTGAACAAACTTTGTGCCGTGCCGAAATTAAGCGCAATGGTGGCATAAACTTTGTCATCCTGAGTCTGGGTCGGGAATAAAGCGTATTTAATACCATTCTTCAGTTTGCCACGTTGAATCTGTTTGTCCTTGGCCTGTAAATATTGCTTGGACTGCGCCACATACTGCTTTACTTCTGCCTGATAGACACTGACATCTTTCAGCGGTTCTGCTGCTTCAGCCTGCTGATCCAGAGTTTGAGCAGGTACTTCAGTCTGGGTCAACTCCTGTGCTTTTTTCTGATCTTCTGGTGTCGGCAAGATATTGCCAGAAATACGATATTCCGGCTTAAAGAATGCTTTATACACCTGGTTGACCTGATTAACATCCAGCTTTTCTATGGCTTGCAGATCTTTAAAATACTGGCTCCAGTCACCTGAATAAGCCACTATATATTCACTTAAACGCGAACCTAAAGCGGTTGCGCTGTTTTTAACATTGTCCGCCTGGTTTCGGGTCAAACTTTTAGCCCGGTTTAATTCGGTTTCGTTAAATGGCTGGCTCTGCTCTACCCCCTGAATTAAGCCCTGCTCAACTTGTTTGACTTGATGATTTGGCGCATAGATAGCACCCATAAACACCAGATTAAAATCTTTATCCAGCCAGGTCATGGACTGCACTGTAGTGGTCTTACCAGTCTCGACCAGACTTTGATACAGGTGTCCGCTAGGTTGCAAGGTATATAAAATTGGAGACATGGCCAGCGTGGTTTTAATACTTTCTTCTGACTGGTTCAGATAAATATTAAATTTGGCCAGATCACTACCTTTTTGTACGGTAAATTCACGTTGTTTGATCTGTTCAGGTTTTAGCGCAGGCACTTTCACCGCTTCAGGCACTTTGCGGGACTGAATCGGACTGAAATGGGTATCAATCTGCTTCAGCACTTCTGCCTTATTAAATTTGCCTGAAATAATCATCAGGGCATTATTCGGTGCATACCAGTGACGATAAAACTGGTTCAGCTCCTGCATCTTGATCGATTGCAGTTCGTTCAAATCGCCAATCGGTAATCGTCCCAGATATTGATTGCCATAAGCTGATTTAAATACCTGATCCATCAGTACGGAAAATGGCTGATCCAGACGGATTTCACGCTCACGTTTCACGATATCAATTTCAGTCGGTACATACTTTTCTTGCAGGACCAGCTTGTCCATGCGTTCTGCTTCAAGGAAAATCACTTCATTGACCGCAGTCTGCTCAGGACGAATCACATTGGTATATTTGGTTGAGTAATAGTCGGTACTGGCATTGGTCATTAAGGTATATTGATCCAGACGGCGCTGAAACTCATCTCCCTTCACATTTTCCGTGCCTTTAAACGCCAGATGTTCAAGCAGATGCGCTAACCCACCTTTGCCTTGAGGATCATTCAGTGAACCGGTCAGATAGACCGTATTCATAAACACTTTATTTTCTTTATCATTGGGCGCAAGAATAATTCTTAAGCCATTTTCCAGTCGATATTCTTCGATATTCTGTTCTGTTTTCACCAATACCGGCTGTGCAAAACTGGCCGCTGTCCAGCCAGATAATAAAATCGCCAAGCTTAAACGTTTAAAGCGTATTTGCATTGTTCATCCAAATTTTTAAGTGTGAATTTTTATTTACAGTCACTCTGATCTTAGAGAAAAGTCTTTATTATGAATAGTCTATTTTATGAGATGCCAAATAAAATACCGCGCAATTTCACGGTATTTTATTGAGTATGTTAATTAAATATAAAGTTTGGCCAGCATAAACAGTTTGGCATAACCTGAAATCTCAATGCGGCCTTGTTCTTTTAATGCGCAATACAATACACCGCCACGCTGAGAGGCCTGATAAGCTACCAGTTCAGTTTTATTTAATTTCTCCGCCCAGATCGGTGCAATTCCGGTATGAATTGAACCGGTGACCGGATCTTCATTAATCCCGTTACTCGGTGCAAAATAACGTGATATGCAATCATATTGGGTATCGCCAGCGGTAATCGCGACATCCAGTAATGGACCCGCTGCTGTAATCGCGGTTCTTTTTCCATTCAGCTGCTTCAGCAATTCAATATTGGGTTGCTCATCCAGCACATCTTCTACTGATTCATATTCAATAATATAACCTTGTGTATTCAGATAAACGTTTTTAAAAGGTTTCGTCAGGGCCTGTCTTAAGGCTTCCGGATAATCTGTGATGAGTTCAGGCTGACGGATGGGGAAATTCATCCGGATTTTGCCATCCTCATCCTGGCATACTGTAAAAATGCCCAGATCTTTGACATGAAAATAAATGGTTTTTGCAGAGCTAAAATCCTTGAATAATACAAAGCTGCTGGCCAATGTCGCATGTCCACAGAAATCCACTTCCTTGGTCGGCGTAAACCAGCGAATTTCATAATTTTCTGCATCCAGCACTTTGACAAAAGCGGTCTCAGACAGATTATTTTCCAGGGCAATATTCTGCATCAGGTGATCATCCAGCCAAGCATCCTGCACGATGACTGCAGCAGGATTTCCCTTAAATAGAGACGTCGTAAAAGCATCCACCTGGTACATTTTCATTTTCTTTACTCCTGTATGTAGGTGTTTAGTTTAAAAGCTTTTTTCCAGAAGAGGAATTTTATATGCTGTGGATCAGATGATTTATTTTTCTCCCTTTTCACTCATTAAGGTTCTTTATGAACAATTCACATATTCAAACTGTACCTTTAGAAAAAGCCTATCGCCTGATTACACATGGCCCCACTGTGTTAGTGTCTGCCAATGATGGGCAAGACACTGATGTCATGGCCGCTGCCTGGGCATGTGCACTCGAATTCAGTCCAGCAAAAGTCACCGTAGTACTGGATAAAAGCACCAAGACCCGAAAAATAATAGAAAATTCTGGCTACTTTGCCCTGCAGATTCCGACCCTTAAACAGCTGGAAATGGTCTATAGCCTGGGGACATTGAGTCTGTACAATGACCCAGACAAACTGGAGCAATCCGGTGTGCAGTTATTCAAATTCGCAGATCAAGAGATTCCAGTAGTAGAAGGTTGTGCCGCATGGATTTTATGTGAGCTGATTTCCGAGCCACATAACCAGCAGACCCATGATCTGTTTATTGGTAAGGTCATTGCGGCTTATGCTGATGACCGGGTGTTCCGTGATGGACACTGGTACTATCATGAAGTCAGCGATGAATGGAAAAGTATTCATCATGTCGCCGGCGGCCACTTCTATACCATTGGCGAAGCTGTCGCAGTAAAAGATGCAGAATAAATAACTGATCTTTTTAAACAAATCATATAAAAAATTCTTGCAAACAGGCAGCTTTGACCACAGTCAGACTGCCTGAATTTATGCTACTTTATCCATAATATCTGTTTGGTCTGATGTCTTATGATGCCGTTTAAAATCCACTGTATTGATGTCAAAAACTCATTACAAAATTATATCTGGTTACTTGAACATACACCGACGCATCAGGTCGCGGTCATTGATCCCACTGAAGCGGTGCTAGTTCAGGATTACTGCACCGAACATGGACTTGAGCTGAGTCAGATCTGGCTCACCCACTGGCATAAAGACCATATCGGGGGCGTTCCGGATTTAATTCAAAAGCAATCATTACCGGTATATGGCCCAAAAGCTGAGCTGGAAAAAATTCCGTTTATTAACCATCCACTTGAACATGACGACCAGTTCAGTTTTCATGGTGTTGAGGTACAGATTATCGCCGTACCGGGTCATACCCTAGGCCATATTGTGTATTTCCTGGATGCCATTGATGTACTGTTCTGTGGCGATACCCTGTTTGCCATGGGCTGTGGGCGGGTATTTGAAGGCACTTATCAGCAGATGTACCACTCTCTGACTCGTCTGGCTGCCTTACCGCCACGTACCCAGGTTTATTGCACGCATGAATATACGCTGTCGAATGCACAGTTTGCCAAACATGTAGAACCGGATAATCCAGCAATTCTGGAGCGTTTCGAACAGGTTGAGCGTATGCGCATGCTTGGACAATGCACCTTACCCAGTACTATTGCAGCAGAACTGGAAACCAATCCTTTTTTACGCGCAGACAGTGTCGAAGAGTTTCAACATTTACGCGTGATGAAAGACTCGTTTTAAACTATAGCTGCTTAGAGCAGCTGATGCTTCTGAGCATAGTCATCCAGTTCCTGCTGGGTGACCACTCGTACCGCATTCATTTCATCAATCCTGACCAGCAATAATCCACCCAAAGCAGGTTGATAACGGCGCGCACTGCCAAATGGCGTATACGCCACCTTGGACTGCACTGAAAAATCCAGCCAGTCTTCATGGCCCAGCATCACAGCAACAGGCTCCTGCCCTTGTTGCTGCATAAGTTCAATTTGCTGTTTGACGTACTGTTCAATATTTAATTCAGTCATCATCAATCTTATTTAAATTATATCCATGACAGTATAAAGCGTTGAGCTTAAAACCATGACCTGAATACTTGGAAACTTTGCTGGATTGTATATTTTTAAGCCTTACTCAAACTCTAAAACTTTAAACCACGCTAATTCCTAATTTAAAATGAATAACAAATAA
Organism: Acinetobacter sp. YH12043; assembly: GCF_013419915.1. NCBI lineage: Bacteria > Pseudomonadati > Pseudomonadota > Gammaproteobacteria > Moraxellales > Moraxellaceae > Acinetobacter > Acinetobacter sp. YH12043. The sequence goes on along the minus strand of NZ_VOZD01000036.1, from coordinate 8,441 downwards.
ACAATTATTGATTTAAATATTTGAATATTAATAACTATTCAAAAAATTATTTAGGCTTAAAATTAAAATATTTAGTTACAACATCTTGAAAATAATAAAAAACATAGACTTAGATTAAAAACCCTATATTTCGTCTATATTATCTTGTTCATTAAATCCGCAAATTCAATTAAATTAATTTAAATAAGGGTATTTGCCCTTTAAAACGAAAATTCTCACCCTTATCTATGATTTAACTGATGAAGGAGTTATCTCGTGAAAAAAGTGGTTAAAGCAAAAAACGTTCTCGCATTTAGACTTTGGTTAGAAAAATTGGGGTATTCGGTTCGCACCCTGGCAGACAATCGTGGTTTTAGTTTCAGTTTTAAAAAAGAATATGGTCTGGTGACCTGCGATCTGTCAGGTAATGCATTGGCCATGCAACTGGGTGAGGAGTTTGAAGATCATCTGAAAGCTTAAATTAGATTAATCAGTACACTCATGATTTACCCTTTTATTGAGTAAAATTCTATTATTCCTATAATCAGCCCATTTCGATGGGCTTTTTTTCGTTCATAAAATTTCAGGCAAAAAAAAACAAGGCATCAACCTTGTCTCTTTTGATGGTGGGGACGGAGAGACTCGAACTCTCACACCTCGCGGCGCTGGAACCTAAATCCAGTGCGTCTACCAATTTCGCCACGTCCCCATCAGGGTACCAACTTAGTGTTGGACTTTTTTTCAAACTTTGGCAGAGGATCAAGGATTCGAACCTTGACGAACGGTTTTGGAGACCGTCATGCTACCATTACACCAATCCTCTACTCGGCCATTTTACTCAATCTCTTGAGTAAATTGGTGGGGACGGAGAGACTCGAACTCTCACACCTCGCGGCGCTGGAACCTAAATCCAGTGCGTCTACCAATTTCGCCACGTCCCCGATGGCTGTGTATATTATAGAGATAGCAGGTCATTGACAAGTGATTTTACAAGCAATCACTGCCTATTCCGCTATAAATTAAACAGTTAATACAATTTTTTTATTTTTTATAAGATTTAACAAGAAAACTCGGCCTTATGAGGTTTCTTTGCTACTGCTTTGAACTTAATCTCTAAGCTTGTCTAGCTCAGTCTCAGCAGATCAGACCTCTAGAACCTCACTTATCTTGATCGAGCATGTTGTTTAAACAATAAATGAATCCAATACAAAGAATAAAAAGCCAAGCCAATAAAAATGTCGCACTAAATTTCAGGCAAAAAAAAACAAGGCATTAACCTTGTTTCTTCATATATGGTGGGGATAGAGAGACTCGAACTCTCACGCCCAGAAGGCGCTGCGACCTGAACACAGTGCGTCTACCAATTCCGCCATATCCCCGTGGCTGTGTATATTATAGCGATCGCATCTGCTTGACAAGCGATTCTATGATCAACTCGGTGTTTTTATATCAAAAATTAATCAGTTAATTCTTTGATGATTAAATACTGGCTTATTTTTAATAAAACCGCTTAATTTCATTTCTCCAATTTAAAAAATCAAGTTATTTGAAAGAGTGCTGAATATTAATTTTAATAGTGTTTAGATCAGCCAATTGATTGGATATTTTAAAGGACTTCCCTCTTCTCACCTTCACTGATACTTAGTTTGAGTATTTAAAATCTACTCATCGAAAGTAAGCGAATAATGAAAATGAGATTAAAAGATGGCTCAGCCTTAAATTCCAGGCAAAAAAAAAACAAGGCATCAACCTTGTCTCTTTTGATGGTGGGGACGGAGAGACTCGAACTCTCACACCTCGCGGCGCTGGAACCTAAATCCAGTGCGTCTACCAATTTCGCCACGTCCCCATCAGGGTACCAACTTAGTGTTGGACTTTTTTTCAAACTTTGGCAGAGGATCAAGGATTCGAACCTTGACGAACGGTTTTGGAGACCGTCATGCTACCATTACACCAATCCTCTACTCGGCCATTTTACTCAATCTCTTGAGTAAATTGGTGGGGACGGAGAGACTCGAACTCTCACACCTCGCGGCGCTGGAACCTAAATCCAGTGCGTCTACCAATTTCGCCACGTCCCCGATGGCTGTGTATACTATAGGGATCAATTTCACCTGACAAGCTCTTTTTAAGAAAAAACCACTCGTTTGATTAAATAAAAAACAATATGCAATTTATTGTATTTTTCTCATGCAATTTCAGTAAGTAAGGCCTGTTTTACGGCCTTGAAATCAGACAATCTATCTCGTGAATGCTTTCGAAGCATGTTTTGTATCGGGCTTTGCAAAGCTTGGAATTGTGTAGGTAGCTCAGGTTTAAAACGCTGACAATGCAATAATGCCCAATCTTGATAATCTGTCGCTTCTAAACGTTGCCCTGTAAGCCACTCATAAAAAATGATACCCAGCGTATAAACTTCGCTCTGTAGCGACTTGGCTTGCCCTTGGAACAATTCGGGCGCCATATAACGAGGCGTTGCGTTCATTGCTTGGCTGGTAGTGTTGAGGGGCTGCACCTGCTCAAAATCAATCAAACAAACCCGATTCTGATAAATGACAAAATGCTCTCGTTTGAGATCAGCATGCAGATACCCGAGTTCTTGTAAGCTTATCAACGTTTCTAATGCCCGTAGTATATGCTGACGGACTTCTTGAATTGAAAACAGCTTAGGGCATACCTCAAAATGTGCTGGCGCATTAGGTAAGATCAAAGCCTGATTGAAAAATTCATTCCTAATCTGAAATGGCTTTCGAATAATTTGATGCGGAAGCATGAAAGTCCGCCCTTCTTGCTCACCATAAGCTTCATAAAAGTCCAGCTCATGACTTAAGCCAGTTTGGGCATACCGAGAAATAGCCATTGAATCAAGATTCTGGGTTTTTAACCAAAGTGCTGACGCGGTCTCCGGATTAACTTCTAGATAATAAAGACGGCGACCAAAACCCAGACTTCGGGCTTTGGTCTTAAGCTGGAAATTAAGCTGATGCAGATTGGCGAGGTTAAGTAACAATGTATTCCTGCTTGGCATCTGGAGCATGCTGGTAATTTAGCAGTTCCAGACAATGCTGAATAGTTTTACCTACCCGCTCCTGAGTTTCGATCAGAGAGATTTTTGGCCAGGTCGCCCGCTCACCTTCACGCTGCAACACCTTGAATAAATGCGGACGAGGATTTTGCAGCATATAGCTATAATGACGCAGGCTATATTTACCGACGATATTCACATCACCATAATAACGTTGATCCACTACGCCATAACCATGATCCAGCAAACGGCGGACTGGCGGCAAACTGCCCGCATGCTCACGGGCAAAATCCATAATCCCTTTGGTAAATACCACACTCTGACGGCGTACAATGCGTTTCGGCCAGCTTAAAGTCCCTTTACGGAAGCGTGAAATATCATCCTGCATAAAAGGCACAATGTGCGGATTGGCCTGACTGGCGATGGTGTAATTAATATTGTACAGCCGCGCCATTTTCTCCTGCGGAAAATCACTACGGACACTACCATCTACCCAGCGTGTTGCGCCCATATAAGGCGTATATTGACCATCATGGCGTTTACTGGTGAGACGTACCGGTGGGAACAGAATCGGCACGGCACAAGATGCCAGTACCGCACTCCAGACCAGTACATCTGGAGAGGTATAAGCATTCATGATCCGGGCATCCTGCGCAGCATCATAAGGTGCGACTGCAATATTGATATGTAGACCGGAAGTTTTTAATGCTTCTTCAAAAGTCATATCGCCCAAGTTTTCAATCAGGAATTTTTTCAGGTATTTAACATCCGCTAGACCGCCATTGCCTTTCAGTAATTCACTCATGGTACGGAAATGAAAAGCTTCATGGAAAAAGTTATGGCCTTTTAAAATATCTACATACTGCGCAGGTTTGGAAACGCCCAACATTGCGGTCATAATTGCACCAGCACTGGAACCCGACATCACTCGAGGTAACAAATCCTGTTCCATTAGCGCCTTACATACACCGGTATGAAATAAACCGAGTGTGGCACCGCCCGAGAACATTAAGGCTGGCTGACCATAAGCACGTTGGCAGTGTTCAAAATATTCAATTTTCTCTTCAAGAGTCAGACAGGTACATTGTGCAGAAGCAATATAAGCCAGGCCCAGACTGACTTCTTCTACATAATCCTCAATAATTTTTTTAGTGCCGACATACGTGACGGTAAACAGTAAAGGATGGGCAATATTGGCAATATCATAACTCAGCCCTTCACGCAGGATATACATCAGGTCACGAGTGCGTTTCTGCTGACGGTAACGTTTTAATTTCCCCAGTCGATGCGCAATCACTTCGGCATCAAAATACGGTGAACTATTATCCAGTTTCCATTCTTGTGCCCCAGATTCTTCATCGATCTTTAAGGCAATATATTTCCATTCTTCGTAAGTTTCAGCCTGTTGCAATTGCTGCTTCAGCTTTTTGATACGATAGGCCTGATGTGGATTGATATCCTGAGTAAAATCTTTAAACAGCATCTGCCCTCTTCCCTATATTGTAATTTTCAGACATCCTGCAGCCATGAACAAAAAACAGGCATCTATTTTCTTTGTACTACAATAACGAAAATTCACCACTTTAAGCAAATTATCACACTTTCCAGACTTTGACTGTGAATTTTACAGTGATAGTATTCTAGCCATAATTGTAAAAGTACTGCTCAAATCATGGCGAAAATTGATTTACCTGACAATATCTTAAATGCTCTTTCTACTGTCCTTCTCCAGCTCCAGCAAAGTCTGCCTAAATTAAAACAAAGTCCTGATTTTTCTGCTTATGCCTATAAATGGCAGGCTGGAGAACTCAAACCCATTCACCAGCTCAAACAGATTGAACTGGCAGATTTAAAAGGTATTGAGCGACAAAAAGAAAAAGTCATTCAGAATACTTTGCAGTTTCTAAAAGGATTACCTGCCAATGATGTCTTACTGACTGGCTCTCGCGGTACAGGCAAATCTTCGATTGTGCGTGCCTTGTTGACTGAATATGCAGATCAGGGCTTACGTCTGATCGAAATTGAACGCGATGATTTGTCAGATCTTCCACAAATTCAGCAACTGATCGCCGGTCGTCCGGAAAAGTTTATTGTCTATTGTGATGACTTGGCCTTCAATGCGGAAGATGAAAACTATCGCAGTCTGAAAAGTGTGCTAGATGGTTCATTACAGTCCGGTTCAAGTAATTTTGTGATTTATGCGACCAGTAACCGTCGTCATCTATTGCCGGAATTTATGCATGAAAATACCCCGGTAACCAAAGTGGATGTACCCCAATATACCGAGTTGCATCCACAAGAAGCCATTGAAGAAAAAATTTCCCTGTCGGATCGTTTTGGTTTATGGCTGTCGTTTTACCCAATGGATCAAAACCTATATCTGGAAATTGTCGAGCATTATCTGAAAAAGGCAGATATGCAACTGACAGCTGAAGCCCGTGCTGAAGCATTACGCTGGTGTCAAGGTCGTGGGCAACGTTCAGGGCGTGCAGCCTATCAGTTCTCTAAACACTGGATTGGTTCGCAGCAGTTAAATTCACTGTAAATTCTTTCCCAAAATAAAAAAAGCTCCATGATGGAGCTTTTTTTATAAGGTTAGTTCTTATTTTTTATTGCCAATAATCGTAGACCACAGTAGGTCATCCAGCTCACTGCCATTGAAATAGACAGTTGCTTTTAAGGATTCAGGCTGATTCTGTTTGACCTCAATCACCTGATCATAACTATCAGTAATTTTAAGCACACCCTCCTTTTGGCAGATGCTTATAATTATTCAACACCGTTTCGTCCATCTTGAACGGTGTAGTCGTATTAAAATCAAAACTATAACGGTAATCCGCCAGATTGGGTTGACCAATAATGCTGCCGCTGCTGGTTAAGGTACGAATACCATTACTGCCACTACCATAGTCATCTACAAGGCTATAGTTGTAATTACGCACCAGCAGATATTCCTTGCTCAGCTCATCATACTCAGCGCCAGATTTGCCTGCATTCTTGTCTTCTGCTACTCGCTGAAATTCCAGACGGTCAATTTTATAGCTTTCCAATGCACCTAGATTGTTTTTGCTTTTGGTATGAACAATCGTACCTGAAATCAGATAGTCATCTTTTAGATTAAAATCAACATTGGAACCATAACGTACATTGCTAAAGGTCAAGGTCGTAGTATCACCATTGACTGTCTGGGTAATGGTTGAATCTTTGCGATAGGTTTTATCCAGAACAATACAGTTATTTTTATCTGTTTTTAATTTAAAGGTTTTCACCGCACCATTGGTATTCACCTCCGAACAGATCAGATTTGGATACTTGATGCTATTCACACCCAGATTATAAATCTTGATAATACGGCCCGTGCGTCCATAAGGATAATCCGCAAACACCTCACCAATCATATGACCTAACGCAACGTTATAGTCCGTATCATTACTGGTGCTATTGTTAATTTTATCGCGGATTTTCTCGATGATATCGCGACCCTCAAAAGGAATAAATTCTTCTGAAAGTTCAGGAGAAATACTCTCCTCTGGAACATTTGGCGGTGTGGTCACTGTAGGATTATCTGAACTACCTCCACTGCCACCACATGCTGTAAGCAAGCCTGAAACCAAAACCAGCCCAAAGAATGATATCTGCTTTTTCATAAAATTTCATTCCCTAGAATTTCTTTGCATTTTTATTCAATGAGAATGAAAGATGGGCGTATTAAAATCACACAATACAAACCCAATAACTGTCGATGATATTTTTTCTGGACAGTATTTCTTGCACTCTGATCGTGCTTTATCTTTTAATAAATCAGGGATTAACTCTGTAATTTTAATGTATATTTCATACAACAATGATTATTAAAGAATAAGGTGTTACTTCTAGAGCTAGGTCTTATTAGAGCTCATAACTAACTCTTAGAAATCAACCTAGATAACGCATATTTTCTTTGCAACAATACTTATAGAATTTGTAACCAATTGGTTAAAAAGTCGAAAATTTATCTTTTAAATGGTTGAGTTTAAAGAAAAATTTAGGTTATGTCTAAACAATTAAATTTTGAATAAAACCTAAAAAAATAAGAATAAAAGGAAATTAATTACTTCCATTTATTGTGGGCTTAAAATTTGGCAGCTCATGGCTGAATATTCTCAGACACCTCCTTAAAAATATTAAAAATCAAAAACATTTAAACAGACTTTTTCCAGCGCTTGTACTCAAACATATTTTTGTCTGCTTGCCACTGAGCCTCAACTAAGCCAGTCGTTGGATGACGCATCGCCATACCAAATGCAGCTTCAATTTTTGCTTCTGCAAAGGCTTCAATTAAGCGATCGAGCAAACGCTCAGCTCCCGCTTTATCATTTTCTATGCTCAGGATTACGAATTCATCACCACCGATACGCGCCACAATATCATTGCTACGTACATTTTCCTGAAGGACTTGTGCAGTATGTTGAATTAATTGATCGCCTTCCTTGTGTCCCAGACTATCATTCACCTTTTTCAGGTCATTCAAGTCTATAAATAAGATCGCAGCAGGATGACCGTACTGTTTGCAACGTTCTTCTTCTGCCTGTAGCAGTTTCTCCCAGGCACGACGGTTATATAACCCAGTCAATTCATCTTTACTGGCTTGTTGCTGTAGCAGTTCTTGCTGACGGATTTGCTCGTTCTGACGCAACTCAGCTTGTAAGATTGAGCTCAAAAGCTTGCTAAATAACTCGACCATCGCCAGATCCTGAATGATGGCATCTGACTTGGCTTCAGGATCAACTGCACATAATGTTCCAAATAGACTGCCATCTTCTTTAAAGAGTGGTTGACCAATATAAGATTTGATGCAGAAATGCTGGTTAATTGGCGCAGTCGCATATAAAGGAATTTCTTCAGAGCGAGGCGCGATTCTTGGTCCTTTGCCTGTGACCATATGACAGCAGAAAGAATTGGCCCATTCAAATACCTGACCTGGCTGGACAGCATAGCCATGATCTTCGCTTTGCAGCACAATCCAGTCATTGTCTTCTACCCGGGTGATCATCCATAAATTAAAGCCAAAATGCTGATGCAGATATTTTAAAACTGCCTGTCCCGCATCCTGAAAACCTTTAAAACTGATATTATCCATCCGAAATAGTCTCTGCATCATTCCGCATATAATAGAGTGGGATTTCTATATTATTAAACTATTTTACGGTATCAATAAGAAAATACTTACTGTGGTAGAGTTAAAATAATTAATTTATTAATATTATTTGTTGAATATTTCTACTCCACAAAAGCAATCTAATAAAAAAAGAGGCTTAAGGCCACTGCTGTCCCATAGTTTGCTTTAAATAAAAAAACCTGAGTCCTAACAGTTAAAATATGAGTGCAAACAAACACTTTAACGACCAGGATTCAGGTTTTGTCCCATCAGAATACCGTATTTCATGAGCTAATTAAA